>NZ_JBDPMC010000001.1:0-261198 GCF_039871625.1 Micromonospora sp. B11E3
GCGCAGAGCCAAGCCGGCGCGCAGAGCCAAGCCGGCGCGCAGAGCCAAGCCGGCGCGCAGAGCCAAGCCGGCGCGCAGAGCCAAGCCGGCGCGCAGAGCCAAGCCGGCGCGCAGAGCCAAGCCGGCGCGCAGAGCCAAGCCGGCGGGGCGATAGCACAGACGGGGCAGCTCCACAGCGTCCGCGCCCACCCACTGCGCCCCGCCGCGACCCGCCGGACGGCAGGGCCTCCACACGGCTGGCCGTCGATGCGAAATCCGTTGCCATCGCCGTAAGCACTCGCTGATTCCGTCGCTGTAGGCGGCATACGCCACCGATACCACTTGATTTTCCCCTTACGGCTGTGCGATAACCGTGGGCAGAGCGGCCGATGTCACCCCTGACCGGCCCGAGACCCGATGGGGCTGACATGGCCAACGCCACCGACCACCTCTGGATGCACTTCACCCGGATGGCCAGCTACTCGGCCGGCGAGGTGCCGACAATCGTCCGCGGCGAGGGCGCGTACGTCTGGGACGCCCGGGGCCGCCGCTACCTGGACGGGCTCGCCGGGCTCTTCGTCGTCAACGCCGGCCACGGCCGCACGGAACTGGCCGAGGCGGCCGCCAAGCAGGGCGCCGAGCTGGCGTACTTCCCGCTCTGGTCGTACGCCCACCCGAAGGCCATCGAGCTGGCCGAGAAGGTGGCGTCGTTGGCCCCGGGCGACCTGAACCGGGTCTTCTTCACCACCGGGGGCTCGGAGGCCGTCGAGTCGGCGTGGAAGCTGGCCCGGGCGTACTTCAAGCGCGTCGGCAAGCCCACGAAGTTCAAGGTGGTCAGCCGGTACATCGCATACCACGGCACCTCCATGGGGGCGCTGTCGATCACCGGGCTGCCGGCCATCAAGACCGACTTCGAGCCGCTGGTGCCGGGCGCGGTGAAGGTGCCGAACACGAACTTCTACCGGGCGCCGGAGCACGGTGACTCCCCCGAGGCGTTCGGCCGCTGGGCCGCCGACGAGATCGGCCGGGCCATCGAGCGGGAGGGGCCGGACACCGTCGCGGCGGTGTTCCTGGAGCCGGTGCAGAACTCCGGCGGCTGCTTCCCGCCGCCGCCCGGCTACTTCGAGCGGGTACGCGAGATCTGCGACGCGTACGACGTGCTGCTCGTCTCTGACGAGGTGATCTGCTCGTGGGGCCGGCTCGGCGAGTACTTCGGCGCCACCCGGTACGGCTACCAGCCGGACATCATCACCACCGCCAAGGGCATCACCTCCGGGTACGCCCCGCTCGGCGCGATGATCGCCAGCGACCGGCTGATCGAGCCGTTCCTCACCGAGACGGGCATGTTCGCCCACGGGGTGACCTTCGGCGGCCACCCGGTCTCCTGCGCCGTGGCCCTGGCCAACCTGGAGGTGTTCGCCCGGGAGGACCTGCTCGGGCACGTCCGCGCCAACGAGGACGCGTTCCGGGCCACCCTGGAGAAGCTGCGCGACCTGCCGATCGTCGGCGACGTCCGGGGCGACGGGTACTTCTACGGCATCGAGCTGGTCAGGGACAGGGCGACGCGGCAGACGTTCAACGAGGCCGAGTCCGAGCGGCTGCTGCGCGGGTTCCTCTCCACGGCCCTGTTCCAGGCCGGGCTGTACTGCCGGGCCGACGACCGGGGCGACCCCGTGGTGCAGCTCGCCCCGCCGCTGGTCGCCGAGCAGCAGCAGTTCGACGAGATGGAGCAGATCCTGCGCGCGGTGCTCACCGAGGCGTGGGCCCGGCTGTAGCGACGGGCCACCCTCTTCGCCCGCTACCTGGGCCACTGACCCCGCGGGTCAGTGGCTGGGGGGAATGACGCGCAGGTGGCCCCGGCGGCCCGTCTGCGGGTTCTGCGGGGCGGCCTCGTCGTCCGGGGGGCGCGGGGGCGCGGGGCGGGCGGCCTCGCGGACCGCCTCGGCGAGCGCGACCAGGTCGTCGGTGGTGGGCGGCGGGGGCTCGAACTCGCCCTCGTGGCGCACCACGTTCCAGCCCCGGGGGGCCGTCAGGCTGCGGGCGTGCGGCTCGCAGAGGTCGTACGTGTGCGGCTCGGCGAAGGCCGCGAGCGGCCCGACGACCGCCGTTGACTCGTTATAGACATAGGTCAACGTGGCGACCGCTTGCCGGGGGCAGCCGTTTCGGGAGCAGCGCCGTGGTGACCTCACGGCGGGAGGGTATCTCCAATACCGGGTCCGGCGCACCGGTTCGCGTTGCGACACGCCCATCGCGGAGATCACAATTCGCAGCATCCGACGGAAGCGGGGCGGTCCGGCCCGCCCGGCACGCCGCAGGGCGGGCACAGCCGCTGCCCGGGCGGCGACGGGGCTACCCTGTGCTGCATGACGAGTCCGGAACACCGCCGCCCCGGCGCAGGCCGGCGCGCCCACCGTGACCGGCACGGGCGGGGCCTGCGCGGGCGGCTGGTCCCGGCGACCGTGCCGCTGGCCCGGACCAAGGCCGAGGTCTTCGACGACCTGGTGCTGGACACCGTCGAGTCGCTGGAGCGGCGGTTCGCCAAGGAGTTGGCCGGCGTCGAGTTCGCGGTGGAGGACGTGCCGCCGGACCTGAACGTCTACGACTCCGACGTGCTGGAGGACGGCGAGGTGCCGCTGGCCCGGCTCCTGCCCGGGCGGCCCGGCCGGCAGGAGGTGCCGCCGCGGATCGTGCTCTACCGGCGGCCGCTGGAGTTCCGCGCCATGGATCGGGAGGATCTGGCCGACCTGGTCCACGACGTGATCATCGAACAGGTGGCGAACCTGCTCGGGGTCGACCCGGACGAGCTGGCCTGAGCCGCCGGGCCCGGGCGGCCCCCACCGCCCAGACCCGGCAACGCTCAGGCGGCCCGCCGCTTGAGCTTGCGGCGCTCCCGCTCCGAGAGCCCGCCCCAGATCCCAAACCGCTCGTCGTGGCCGAGAGCGTATTCCAGGCATTCGGTCTTGACCTCGCACCGCGAGCAGATCCGCTTCGCCTCGCGGGTCGAGCCGCCCTTCTCGGGGAAGAACGCCTCCGGATCGGTCTGGGAGCAGAGTGCCTGCTCCTGCCACTCCGGCGCGTTTCCGAGCAGGTCGGCCACCTCGAGCTGGCCGTCCATCTAAAGATGCCTCCTTGTCGCGCACCGGCGTCGTCGCCGCTGCAACCCCCCACGCGAAAGGCGTGCTTGTCCGTCCGGTCCGAATTTGTTGCGTTCGGTGCGAACAACCCCATTCAAATTACACGCGCGTAATGCGTGCGGCGTCAAGCCAAACTTGATAATGGAGTCGCCCTCCCGACACGCCACGGACGACCACTCCGGCCGCCCGGCCTCGCAACCTGCCATATCGATTCAGACCCCGGACGAGTAACGCCCTCCTCGGCGAGTTGCCCGACTTTTCTGCCGTGGCGGGCCACCGACCGACGCCGCCGGACGCGCCGGCGACGGCCCCGACGGAGGCGCCCACCACCATGCTGATCTTGGTGGGACAGGTTAACGCGACTTGGCCGTGATCGCCCGTCAGGCCGGAGACGGGGGCGATCGTCCGGCTCACATTGTGGACGGAACGCTGCGGGCGAGCCGATCCGCGGGCACGCCTCGACGCGTACGCGGCGCTGGTCGCCGCGTGGTCCGGCGGCCCGGCCGCAGGCGACGGACGCCACGCCGGCGGCTGTGCTCCCGTCCCACCAGACGGTATGAGCCCGCGGGGCGAGCCCTGGACGGGACGCGCCGCGGAGGGCCACGTGCCGCACCCGGCGCACCCGCCCAGCCGGGTGATCCGGGGCGTCACCTGAGCGACCGGGCCGGGCCCCGATCCGTGGCCGTGCGCGCACCGTCCGGCGTGGAGGCGACCACCCCGTCGTGACCGCCGGCACGCGGATCGACGGTCCGACCCCGTCGCCGTGGAGCACCGCGAGCCGGTCCGGGGCCATGGCCGCCGGCACCCACGTGGCCGGGCGGCGCGGCGCGGAGAAAACTGTTCGGATTCACGATCCCGGTCGCGAATTCGAATCCGGTACGTCGTCTGACGAACACGAAGAAGTTCGGTCCGCCGACGGACAGTTGCGGCGCCTGACGAATTGACACCCATCGTCAGAAGGTCCGGAAAACGGACCCACCCCGCTGGAGGCGGCCCCGTCTCGACTCGCTGCCGGCGAGAAGCGGAAAGGCCCGACGGTTACGGGCGCGCGTCGCCGTACGCGGTCGTGCGCCTGCGGGCGGGCCGCCCGGCCGCCGCCGCGATCGCCCGCAACTGCTCCTCGGTCCGCGCCGAGCCGTTGCCCGAGCCGGCCATCCGGGAGATCGTCTCCTCCATCAGGGTGCCCCCGAGGTCGTTGCAGCCGCCGCCGAGCATCGCCACCGTGCCGGCGTCGCCCAGCTTCACCCACGAACACTGGATGTTGTCGATCCGCCCGTGCAGCAGCAGCCGGGCCATCGCGTGCACCACCCGGTTCTCCCGCCACGTCGGCCCCGGCCGGGCGATGCCGGCGAGGTAGATCGGGGCGTTGGTGTGCACGAACGGCAGCGCCACGAACTCGGTGAACCCGCCCGTGCGGTCCTGCACCCCCGCCAGCACCCGGAAGTGGGCCAGCCACTGCCCCGGGTGGTCGACGTGGCCGTACATCATCGTGGAGCTGGACCGGATGCCCAGCTCGTGGGCCGTGCCGACCACCTCGACCCAGGCGGCGGCCGGCAGCTTGCCCTTGGTGAGCACCCAGCGCACCTCGTCGTCGAGGATCTCCGCCGCCGTGCCCGGGATGGTGTCCAGACCGGCCTCGCGCAGCGCCGTCAGCCACTCCCGCACCGACACCCCGGCCTTCGCCGCCGCCGTCGCGATCTCCATCGGGGAGAACGCGTGCACGTGCATCCCCGGCACCCGGGCCTTGATCGCCCGGATCAGGTCGGCGTACCCGGTGACCGGCAGCTTCGGGTCGATGCCGCCCTGCAGGCAGACCTCCGTGGCGCCGGCCGCCCACGCCTCCTCGGCCCGGTCGGCGACCTGGTCGACGGAGAGCCGGTACGCGTCGGCGTCCCGCTCGCGCTGCGCGAAGGCGCAGAACCGGCAGCCGACGTAACAGACGTTGCTGAAGTTGATGTTGCGGTTCACCACGTAGGTGACGTCGTCGCCGACGGCGTCGCGGCGGACGTCGTCGGCGATCCGGCAGAGCTGGTCCAGCGCGGGCCCGTCGGCGGCGAACAGGGCCAACGCCGCGTCGGTGTGCCGCGGTTCGAGCAGGGCCGCCGGATCGTCGGCGGCCAGGCGCAGCCCGGTACGCAGGTCCCGGTCGCCGGCGCCGACGGTCGACCCGGCCGCCGCCACCGCCGTGGCGGGCCCGGATGGCCGCGCGCCCACCCGGCTGGCATCGACCTGGGCGGCGACCTCGGACCAGTCACCGTAGACACTGTCGAAGTCGCCGCGGCGGTCCCCGGTGCGTCCGGTGGTGTCGATGGTGGCGTGCAGGTCCGTCCGGCCGCCGAAGACCTCCTCGGGCTCCTGCCAGGGACGACCCACCGGACGGGCCGCCTCGACCGCGAGGCCCGTCGCCGGGTCGGCGAGCGCCGTGACGTGCGGCAGTACGCGCGGATCCAGCCACGGGTCGCCGGCCCGGACGTACTCGGGGTAGATCGTCAGCCGCTCGCGCAGGGTGAAACCGGCCTTCTCCGTGTGCCGGGCCAGCTCGTCCAGCCGCGGCCAGGGGCGCTCCGGGTTGACGTGGTCCGGGGTCACCGGCGAGACCCCGCCCCAGTCGTCGATGCCGGCGCGCAACAGCAGGCCGTACTCGCCGGCGATGAGGTTCGGCGGGGCCTGGATGCGGGCCTTCGGGCCGAGCAGCACGCGGGCCACCGCCACGGTCGCGGCGAGGTCGTGCAGCTCGGCGTCGGGCATGCCGCGCATCGCGGTGTCCGGCTTCGCACGGAAGTTCTGCACGATCACCTCCTGGAGGTGGCCGTACCCGCGCTGGGCCCGCCGGATCGCGAAGAGCGCGTCGACCCGCTCGGCGAGGGTCTCCCCGATGCCGATCAGGATGCCGGTGGTGAACGGCACCCCGACCCGGCCGGCGTCGTCCAGCACCCGCAGCCGGACGGCCGGCTCCTTGTCGGGCGAGCCGAAGTGCGGGCCGCCCGGGGTCGACCAGAGCCGCGTCGCCGTGGTCTCCAGCATCATCCCCATGCTCGGCGCGACGGGCTTGAGCCGTTGCAGCTCCGACCAGGAGAGCACCCCCGGGTTGAGGTGCGGCAGCAGCCCCGTCTCCTCCAGCACGGCCACCGCGCAGGCGCGCAGGTAGTCCAGCGTTGAGTCGTAGCCGCGCGCGTCCAGCCACTCCCGGGCCGCCGGCCAGCGCTCCTCGGGCCGGTCGCCGAGGGTGAACAGCGCCTCCTTGCAGCCCTGGGCGGCGCCCTCGCGGGCGATCGCCAGCACCTCGTCCCGGTCGAGGAACGCGGCCGGGAGCCGGTGCGGCACGGTGGCGAAGGTGCAGTAGTGGCAGCGGTCGCGGCAGAGCCGGGTCAACGGGACGAAGACCTTCTTGGAGAAGGTGACCACGCCGGGGCGCCCGGCCTCGCGCAGGCCGGCGTCGCGGATGTCGCCGGCCACCCGGAGCAGCTCGTCCAGGGCGGCGCCCCGGGCGGTCAGAAGGGCGGCGGCCTCGTCGACGTCCAGCGCCCGGCCGGACGCGGCCCGGCGCAGCGCCCGTTCCACGGCCGCCGCGGTGGGGTGGGACTCGGTGCGATCAAGCATTCGCCCAGCCTATGCGCTGCGCCGCCCGTCCCGGCCCGCCGGTGTTCCGGCGCGGAACGGACCTCGAGTGGACGGGCGGCGCGCGACAGGCCTGGGGTGGACGGGCGGCGCGCGACGGACCTGGAGTGGACGGGCGGCGCGCGACAGGCCTGGGGTGGACGGGCGGCGGCGCGGGTCAGTGCGGCTGGTTCGGGTCGTCCCGGTTGAAGCGCTGGGTCCGGTCGCTGTCGTCGGCCTGCTGACCGGCGCCCCGGCCCGGCTCGGGGAACTGGCCCGGTTCTCCGAACTGGCGCGGGATGGCCTGGGTCGGCTCGGCCGACGGCGGCTGCCCGAACGGCGGCGCGGGCTGCGCCGGCACGAACGGGGGCACGGACTGCGGCGCCGGGGACGGCGGGGCCGACTGCGGCGCGACCGGGTACGGGGGCGCCGACGCCACGTTCGGCTGGCCGTACTGGCCGGCGGCCGGGCCGGGCCGGCCGACGACCGGGTACCCGCCGGGCTGGGGCGGGACGGACCAGCCGGCCGGCTGCCCGGCGGGCCAGCCGCCCTGCTGGCCCGGCTGACCGGCTTGCTGCTGCGGCCAGCCCGGCTGCGGCTGGCCGTACACGCCGGGCTGCGGCTTCGGTTTGGGGGTGTGGTAGAGCGTGCTCCAGACCTTGAACACGACGAACCCGGCCGCGGCGAAGATCGCGAGCATGGCCAGGCGGGTCAACAGGCCGAGGAACGCGTCGAGCACCTCCCCGTCCGCCAGCCGGCCGACGGTCGAGACCAGGAAGGTCAGCCCGCCGAAGAGCGCGCCGAAGGCGTACTCGCCGAGCGCCACCTGGGTGATCAGCTTCGCCCGCGGCGTCACCGGGGCCAGGTGCGTGACGAGCAGCACGGCCAGCACGGGCAGGACGCTCGCCTCGATGCCGGCGAACGTGGAGAAGGTGATCGCCGCCCGGCCGTCGAAGCTGCTGTACTCGGTCGGCGCCAGCAGCCGGATCAGGCCGGTGAAGAGCAGCACGGCGTTCGCGCCGAGCAGGACGAGCGCGATCAGTTCGCGCAGGGGCCCGGTGAGCTGGGCCGCAGGCGTGGCAGCGTGGGACGCGGGCGCCGCGTCGGGCGACGCGGGCTCGGCGGGGCTGGTCACGAACTCCCCCTTGGTGGCGTTGTCGGACGGTTTGCCGACGTGAGCCTAGTCTCCCGGGCCACCGCCGCCCCGACGGCGTCGGGTGGGGAAGGATGGACGCCATGCGCATCGTGGTTCTGGCCGGCGGCATCGGGGGCGCCCGGTTCCTGCTCGGCGTCCGGGCGTACGCCCGGGAGGTGGGGGCCGAGGTGACCGCGGTGGTCAACGTCGGCGACGACCTGTACCTGCACGGGCTCAAGGTCTGCCCCGACCTGGACAGTGTCATGTACACCCTGGGCGGCGGGGCCGACCCGGAGCGGGGCTGGGGCCGGGTCGGGGAGACCTGGACGGTGAAGTCGGAGCTGGCGGCGTACGGCGCGGAGCCGAGCTGGTTCGGCCTGGGCGACCGGGACCTCGCCACCCACCTGGTGCGCACCACCATGCTGAGCGGCGGTTATCCGCTGTCGGCGGTCACCGAGGCGCTGGCCACCCGCTGGCAGCCCGGCGTACGCCTGCTGCCGGCGACCGACGACCGGCTGGAGACGCACGTGGTGGTGAGCGACCCGGGCGGCGGCGACCAGCGGGCGATCCACTTCCAGGAGTGGTGGGTGCGGCACCGGGCCGAGATACCCACCCACCGGTTCGTCTTCGTCGGCGCGGAGAGCGCGAAGCCGGCCCCCGGGGTGCTGGACGCGGTCGGCGCGGCCGACGTGGTGCTGCTGGCCCCGAGCAACCCGGTGGTCAGCATCGCGCCGATACTGGCCGTGCCCGGGCTGCGGGAGGCGGTCGGGGACGGGTCGGCCCCGGTCGTGGGGATCTCCCCGATCATCGGCGGCGCGGCGGTACGCGGCATGGCCGACCGGTGCCTGGCCGTGCTCGGGGTGGAGTGCAGCGCCGCCGGGGTGGGCGGGCTCTACGGCGGCCGGGCGGCCGGTGGGTTGCTGGACGGCTGGCTGGTGGCGCCCGAGGACGAGGAGACGGTGGTGCCGGACGTGACCGTACGGGCGGTGCCGCTGCGGATGACGGACGAGGCGGCGACGGCGGCGATGGTCCGCGCCGCGTTGGAGCTGACATGAGGCTGGAGATCCGGCCGGTGCTGGGCATCGGCGACGTGACCGAGGGTGACGACCTGGCGGCCCTGATCGCCACCGCCGCGCCGTGGCTGCGTGACGGCGACGTGCTGGTGGTGACCAGCAAGATCGTGTCGAAGGCGGAGGGTCGGCTGGTCGACGTGCCGGCCGACGGCCCGGAGCGGCTCGTCGCCCGCGACGAGGTGCTGGCCGCCGAGACCGCCCGGGTGGTGGCCACCCGGGGTGCGACCCGGATCGTGCAGACCCACCACGGTTTCGTGCTGGCCTCCGCCGGCATCGACGCCTCGAACGTGGACAAGACCCGTCTCGTGCTGCTGCCCAAGGACCCGGACGCCTCGGCCCGGGCCCTGCGGGCCACGCTGCGCGAGCGTCACGACCTGGACGTCGCGGTGATCGTCAGCGACACCATGGGCCGGCCGTGGCGCAACGGGCTGACCGACGTCGCGCTCGGGGTGGCCGGCATGCCGGCGATCCGCGACCACCGGGGCGAGGTCGACCCGTACGGCAACGAGCTGCAGCTCACCCAGATGGCCGTGGTGGACGAGCTGGCCGGCGCGGGCGAGCTGGTCAAGGGCAAGTGCGACCAGGTGCCGGTGGCGGTGGTGCGCGGCTACCTCACGGCCGCCGGCCCGGAGGACGGCCACGGCGCGGCCGTCCTCGTGCGTGACGCGGAGCTGGACCTGTTCTCGCTCGGCACGGCCGAGGCGCGGGCGGCCGAGCTGGCCGCCGGCGCGGTGCTGCCCGACGGGCCGGGCGACGCCCCGGCCGATCCGGCGGCGGTGCGCCGGGCGATCGCCGCCGTGGCCGATGTGATCGCCCCCGGCACGGTCCTCACCCACGTCACCGACGACGAGGTACGCGCCACGCTGGTCGTCACGGTTCCCGGCTGGCCGGAGCGGGCCACGGGCCTGATCCTCGGCGAGCCGGCCGCCCCGGTCGACCCCGCCGACCTGGTACGTCTCGGCGCCGACCTGCAGCGGCTGCGCACCGCGCTGGCCGCCGAGGGTGTTCCGTCGGCGCTGCTGCCGCCGCCCGCCGGCAGCACGGCCAGCGCCTGCCTGGCGATCTGACACCCGGGCGGATCAGGCGGCGTCGAGGACGGCGCGGCCGAGCGGCGTGAGCGTGTGCAGGACCCGGTTGCGTTCCCGCCGGCTGACCAGCAGCCCGGCGCCGCGCAGCACGGTGGCGTGCTGGCTGGCGGCGGCCGGCGAGATGCCCAGCCGGCGGGCCACCTCGCCCGTGGTGCAGCCACCGTCGGCGGCCTCCAGCACGGCGGCCCGGGTCCGGCCGAGCAGTGCGGCCAGCGCCTCCCGGCCGGCCGGCCCCGCGCGGCCGCCGCCGTCGCCCTGCGGCGGGCCGAGGCCGCCCAGCCGGTCCACGGGGTAGACCAGCACCTGCGGCAGGGCCGGATCGAGCAGCGCCACCGGGGTACGCGCGCAGAAGAAGGACGGCACGAGCAGCAGGCCCCGCCCGGCCAGGTGCAACTCCCGGCTGTCCGGGTAGCCGTCGACCTCCAGCGCCCCCGCCTCCCAGCGGGCGTGCGGGCGGAGGCTGGACAGCAGCCCCTCCACGCCCCCGTCCAGCAGGGCCCGCGCGCGGCGCGTCCGGTCCGCCTCCACGGCCGCCTGGATGCGCGGCCAGTACGGCGTCAGCGCCAGCGTCCGGTACTGCTCCATCGACTCGGTCAGCCGGCGCAGCATCTCGGTCTCGCCCCGGGCCAGCCCGGACGCGCAGCCGGGCAGCGTGTGCTCCTCCGCCAGCACGGCCAGGTCACGGCGCAGCCGCGGGACCGGGGTGCTCCGGATCGCCTCCAGGCCGGCCTCCGGGCCCTGCGCGCTCTGCTGGGGGGTGAGGAAGTCGGGGAAGTATCCCCGGCTCGGGTTCAGCGCGAAGAGCAGCCGGAGCTGGTCCCGGTCGACCTGCTGGTGCAGGTCCCGCGTGACCTCCCGGCGCCAGCCGGCGGTCAGCGGATCGTGGCTGTGCAGGCGGAGCAGGTGGACGCTGAGGACGAGTTCCCAGAACGGGTCGGCCCCCGGGGCCACCCGGGTGCGGAGAAGGTCGTCGGCAGAAAAGTGGATCTTCAGCATGGAGCGCTCCCGTGCCGGCGGACAGAGGGCGTGCCACTGACCGTTCGCACTGTACCTGGCTGGCGAAAATCTCCACTTTTCAGCGTGGGCTGAAAAACCTCGACGGCCGGGGCGGTCTTCGGCAAGCTCAGGGGTGCCCCGCGCCGGGTCGCCATCCTCGGCGCCCGTCCCGCGGTGCCCGAGGGGCCCGGGAAGGGTCCGGCGGGCGGGTGGCACCACGAGGGTCTGCGGCTCCATTCCGCAGAGGTGCCGCCCGCCGCCAGCGGGGTAGGGAAGGGCGCTGCTCAACGCCTGCGGCAGAGCGGGACTCCCTCCTCACGGCCCGCGGCAGGGCCGCTCAGCCGAGCCAGAGCGCCACCCGGTGGTCCTCGTCCGTGACGTACCAGCAGCGGCCGTCCACCTCGGCCAGCCCCTCCACGTGGTGGAACGGCGCCAGGTCGGCCACCAACTCGGCCGGCACGAGATGCCCCGACGCCTTCTCCGGCCAGAACCGGACGTGCCGCGACGTCACCTCGCCGCCCTGCGGGTGCTCGTCGAGCAGCACCGAGCCCTTGCCCAGCGCGTCGATCGAGCCGACGATGGCGGCGTACCCGCCGGTCGCCAGCGGCGCCACCGCCCGGAAGCCGGTGAGGGTGCCCGATGGGGTGACCCCGGTCAGGGCGTACGCCCCGACAGCGCGCGGCCAGCCGCCCCCGGTGAACATCTCCGGCACCCCGGTCAGCTCCACCAGGATCGGCTCGCCGGCGGCGGTCACCGGGAACCGGAGGCCGAGCAGCACCGTGCCGTGCGGGGTGAACGCGGCGGCCTCGACGTTGACCGGCAGGTCCCCCTCGGCCAGCCGGCTCACCCAACTCTTGGCCCGGGCGGCGCCCCGGGCCACCGTCTCGACGATGAACCGCTGCCGCACCCGCTCCCCCGGCGGTAGGGTGCTCAGCTCGGCCCCGGCCAGCGCGTCGTTGATCGCCCGGTGCAGCCGGAACCGGTTGCGCACCACCCGCACCGGCAGTCGTCCCCCGACGGCGTCGTCCTCGCGGAACCGGGCCACGAACGCCCGGCGTGGACGCAGCGGGCCGCGCTTCGAGCCGAAGTGCGAGCCGAAGACGTACACCCAGCCGTCGTGGTGGGCCAGCGCCTCGCCGTCCTCGGTGCGGCCGTTCTCCGCGCCGGCGTCGGCGTCGACGTGCTGGGCGGTCCACTCGCCGTCCTCGCGTTCCAGCAGCAGGGCCAGGCACTGTTCGACCGGCCCCTCGTCCAGCACGGTCCAGAAGCCGCGCCGGGCCCGGTGGGCGGCGAGCAGAGCCGGCGAGCGTACGGGCAGCAGGTCGCTGGCCTCGTTGCCGGCGACGACGAACTCGACCAGTCGCAGCGTCACCCGGCCAGCGTACGGAGCCGGTGCACCTGGAGTGGGCGGCGGGAAGGGTCCCCTGTTGACGCTGTGCGCCGACAAGGGACCCTTCCTTCCAATCAGATGTAGCCCTCCTCGCCGCGGCTCTTCAGCTCGTCGACCAGGGCTTTGACGTCCTGGGCCCGGTCGCGCGGGCAGACCAGCAGCGCGTCGGCGGTGTCCACCACGATCAGGTCGCGCACGCCGAGCACGGCGACCAGCCGGCCGGACTGCGGCACCACCACCAGGTTGCTGACGTCCCGCAGCAGCACGCCCGGCTTGGCGTCCGCGCCGAGGACCACGTTGCCGTCCGGGTCGGCCGGGAGCACCTCGCCGAGGGTGTGGAAGTCGCCGACGTCGTTCCAGCCGAAGTTGCCGGGCACCGTCGCCACCCGGCCGGCCGCGGCCGCCCCCTCCATCACCGCGTAGTCGACGGAGATCTTCGGCAGGGTCGGCCAGACCGTGCCGAGGACCTCGTCCTGCTCGCGGCCGCCCCAGGCGGCGGCGATCGCGGTCACCCCGGCGTGCAGGGCCGGCTGCTGCCGGGCCAGCTCGGCCAGGAACACGTCGACCCGCCAGACGAACATGCTGGCGTTCCAGAGATGGTGCCCGGATCGCAGGTACGTCTCGGCCACCTCGGCGACCGGCTTCTCCTTGAACTCCAGCACCGGGCGCAGCGGCCCGTCGCCGACCGGCTCACCGGTGTGCAGGTAGCCGTAGCCGGTCTCCGCCCGCGTCGGGGTGATCCCCACCGTCATGAGCAGCCCCTGCTCGGCGCCGCGCACCGCCTCGCGGACCGTCGCCACCCAGGCGTCGGCGTCGCGGATCAGGTGGTCCGCGGCGAAGGAGCCCATCACCGCCTCCGGCTCGCGCAGCGCGATCACCGCCGCGGCGAGCGCGATGGCGGCGCAGGAGTCCCGGGGTGAGGGTTCGACCAGGATGTTCTCCTCCGGCAGGCCGGCCAGTTGCCGCGCCACCGCCGCGACGTGCGCGGCTCCGGTGACCACCAGGGTGCGGTCCGGTGTGGTCAGCGGCCCCAGCCGGTCCACCGTCGCCTGGAGCAGCGACGCGGGGGTTCCGGTGAGCGGGTGGAGGAACTTGGGATGGCCCGCGCGGGACAACGGCCACAACCTTGTGCCGCTGCCGCCCGCCGGGATGACGGCGTAGAGCATCAGCACATCATGCCCGAACCACCACGGTACGGACGGGGGTCCGCCCGTACCCGGGGCGGAGCGTCAGGCGCGGGCGCGCCCCCACGCCGCGAGGTGCACCTCGGCGCTGGACTCCCACGTGAACTCCTTGGCCCGGTCGAAGCCGGCCTTCGCCAGCGTCAGCCGACGGTGCTCGTCGTCGAGCAGCGCCGCCAGGTCGGCGGCGATCTGGGCCGGGTCCTCGCTGGTGTAGGCCACCGCGTCGCCGCCGACCTCCGGCAGCGACAGCCGCGGGGTGGTCAGCACCGGGGCGGCGCAGGCCATCGCCTCCAGGATCGGCAGCCCGAAGCCCTCGCCGTACGAGGGGTAGGCGGCGACCAGGGCGCCGCCGAGGAAGCCGGGCAGGTCGGCGTAGCGGAGGTAGCCGGGGCGCAGCAGCCGCAGGTGGGACGGGACCTCGGCGACCGCGCGGTCGATGTCGTCGTCGTGGCCCTGGCCACCCGCGACGACCAGCGCGGGCGGGTCGGCCCGGTCGGCCACCGCCCGGGCCCAGCCGCGGATCAGGTTGGGTACGTTCTTGCGCGGCTCCTTGGCCCCGAGGAAGGCGACGTAGCTGCTGTCGCCCAGCCCCAGCCGGGCCCGGACGCGGGCCTTCTCCTCCTCGCCGGGGGCGTGGAAGGCGGCGTGGTCGACCCCGTGGTACGCGACGTCGATGCGGGTCGGGTCGGCGTCGAGCAGCCGGATCAGCTCGTCCCGGGTGGCCTTGCTCGGCACGATCACCCGGTCGGCCCGGCGCAGCGACGTCTTGATCGCGCTGCGGAAGAACGTCCGCCGGGACTTGTCGTAGTGCTCCGGCTCGGTGAAGAACGTCGCGTCGTGCACGGTCACGGTGACCGGGCAGCCGGCCCGCAGCGGGCAGGTGTAGAAGGGCGAGTGCAGCACCTGCGCGCCGACCTGCTGGGCCAGCATTGGCAGGCCGGTCTGCTCCCAGGCGAGCCGGGCGGGGCGGTGGGCCACCGCGGCCGGCGCGGCGATCACCTCCGCGTTCGGCAGCATCCGGGCGTAGCGCTCCTGGTCGGTGCGCAGGCTCACCACGACCAGGTCCACCCCCTGGCCGCACACCTTGCCGAGGGCGCCGAGCAGACCGTCGACGTATCGACCGACACCGCCTCGGTCGGCGGGGACACTCGTGGCGTCGATGAGCACGCGGGGCGGGCGACCGGCGGTCACGGGGCGACTCCTTGCGATGGTGGATCTGTGGGGAACAACACTCCGGGCAAGACTACGCCCGTGCCGGCCCGGGACGCTGACTGCGACCCGACCGTACGTCGACTTGTCGCCGTCATCGGGTGCGGGCGCCGGGGGCGTATCGTTCGCGTCGATGGCTGACAACATTGCCCGGGTGTTCGCCGACGCGATCGCACCCGATCCCGCCCGCCCCCTGCTGACCTGGTACGACGACGCCACGGGCGAACGCACCGAGCTCTCCGGCGCCACGCTGGCCAACTGGGTGGCCAAGACCGCGAACCTGCTGGTGGACGAGGTGTCCGCCGGCCCCGGCGAGGCGGCCGGGGTGCTGCTGCCGCCGCACTGGCAGACCGCCGCGGTGCTGCTGGGCTGCTGGTCGGCGAGGCTGGCCGTGGCCGACCGGCCGGGCCCGGTGGAGGTGCTGTTCGCCGCCGCCGACCGGGCGGCCGAGGCGGACGCGTGGCCGGCCGGGGAGCGGTACGCCCTGGCGCTCGCCCCGTTCGCCCTGCCGCTGCGGGAGGTGCCGCCCGGCTTCGCCGACTACGTGGTCGAGGTGCGGCGGCACGGGGACTACTTCAGCCCGTACGCCCAGGGCGGGCCGCAGGACGCGGAGCTGCTGGCCCGCGCGGCCGCCCGCGCGGCGGAGCTGGGGATGAGCGCCGGCGACCGCCTGCTGCTCGACGCGACGGTCCACCCCGACCCGGTCGACTGGCTGCTGGCGCCCCTGACGATCGGCGCGACGATCGTGCTCTGCGGCAACCTCGACCGCGCCCGCCTTGAGTCACGGGCAACCTCGGAAAAGACCACCCGCACCCTGACCTGACCGTCACCCCGCTCCCGCCCCCGCCTCGACTCAGGCCGGGGCTGGGTCGGCCGTGTGGGACCGGCGCTGGGCGAAGGCGGCAAAGGCGGTCAGGGACTCGGGGTTGGCCAGGGCGCCCTTGGCCGCCGCGTCGTCGACCGGGGTGCCGGTGAGGATCTTCTTCACCGGCACCTCCAGCTTCTTGGCCGACAGGGTGCGCGGCACGGCGCGGACCTGGTGGATCTCGTCGGGTACGTGCCGGGGCGACAGCGCCGTACGCAGCTCCCGGCAGATCTTCGCGCGCAGCGCGTCGTCCAGCTCCAGGCCCTCGGCGAGCACCACGAACAGCAGCAGCTCGCCCGCGCCGCCCTCCGCGTCCTCCAGGTGCACCACGACGGAGTCGACGACCTCGTCCAGGCCCTCCACGACCGAGTAGAACTCGGCCGTGCCCAGCCGGACCCCGCCCCGGTTCAGGGTGGCGTCGGAGCGGCCGGTGATCACGCAGCCGCCCCGGGAGTTGACCGTGATCCAGTCGCCGTGCCGCCAGACGCCCGGGTAGACGTCGAAGTACGCCTCCCGGTAGCGCACGCCGTCCGGGTCGTTCCAGAAGCCGACCGGCATGCTCGGCATCGGCGCGGTGATCACCAGCTCGCCGAGCTCGCCGACGACGGGGGTGCCGTCGGCGGAGCGGGCCTCCACCTTCGCGCCGAGCGCCCGGCAGGCGATCTCCCCGGCGTGCACCGGCAGCAGCGGCACGCCGCCCACGAACCCGGTGCAGACGTCCGTGCCGCCGGAGAGCGACTGGAGCTGCACGTGGTCACCGACGGTCTCGTACACCCAGGTGAAGCCCTCGGCGGGCAGCGGCGCGCCGGTCGAGCCGACCCCACGCAGCGCGGACAGGTCGGCGATCTCCCTCGGCACCAGGCCCGCCTTGCGGCAGGCCAGCAGGAACGGCGCGGAGGTGCCGAGGTACGTGGTGCCGGTCTCCTCGGCCAGCCGCCACAACGCGCCCAGGTCGGGGTGGCCCGGGTTGCCGTCGAAGAGCACGATCGCCGCGCCGACCGCCGGCCCGGAGACCAGGAAGTTCCACATCATCCAGCCGGTGGTGGTGAACCAGAAGAACCGGTCGCCGTGGCCGAGGTCGTGGTGCAGGGCGAGCATCTTCAGGTGCTCCAGCAGGATGCCCCCGTGGCCGTGCACGATCGGCTTGGGCAGCCCGGTGGTCCCGGAGGAGTACAGCACGTAGAGCGGGTGGTCGAACGGCACCGGCGCGAACGTCAGCGGCTCGTCGGTCTCGGCGGCCAACTCGTCCCAGGCGATGGCACCCTGGGGCGCGGCGCCTTCCGGGTCGAGGTACGGGATGGCGACGGTGTGCTCCAGCGACGGCAGGGCGGCACGGATGGCGGCCACCTCGCCGCGGCGGTCCACCGGCTTGTCGCCGTACCGGTAGCCGTCGACGGCCACCAGGACCTTCGGCTCGGTCTGCCGCCACCGGTCGGTGACGCTGCGGGTGCCGAACTCCGGGGCGCAGGAGGAGAAGATCGCGCCGAGGCTGGCGGTGGCCAGCAGCAGCACGTACGTCTCCGGGATGTTCGGCGCGTACGCGGCGACCCGGTCGCCGGGGCCGACGCCCAGCCGGCGCAGCCCGGCGGCCACCCGGCGGACCCGCTCGCGCAGCTGCGCCGCGGTCAGCGTCTCGGGCGCGCGGGTCTGGCCGTGGGCGATCACCACCGGGTCGTCGTCGCCCAGCCCCGGCATCCGCAGCACGTTCTCCGCGTAGTTGAGGGTGGTCCCGGGGAACCACCGGGTGCCCGGCATGGCCGGGTCGGTCAGCGTGGCCGTCGGCGGGGTGTGCGCGACGACGCCGAACCAGTCCCAGATCGACCGCCAGAACGCGTCGAGGTCGGTGACCGACCAGCGCCACAGCGCGTCGTAGTCGGGGAAGTCCAGCCCGCGGTGCTCGCCCAGCCAGCGCAGGTAGTCACCGATCCGGGACCGCTCCCGTACGTCCGCCGGCGGCGTCCACAGCACGTCACCCACTGATCCACCCTCCCTGTGGCCCCGCACGACACTGTGCAATCGGGCCGTGGCGCCATCTTGCCCTATCTCGCAGCGCCATTCTCCGCACCAGGTACCGGCGTCGGGGCGTGCCCGCCCCACACCCCGCGCCCCCTGCCTGTGTGGGACACCCGGCGTCGGGCGGGCGCGGGCGTCAGACGGGGCCCGCGCGGTGGGCCTGGATCGCCCGGCGGCGCGCCAGCCGGTGGGCGCGGCGGATCTCCGCCTCCCGGAAGCGGCGCTCGTCCTCCAGCGTCTCGGGCAGCACCGGACGCACCGGGCGCGGCGCGCCGCCGACGTCCACCCCCACGAAGACCAGGTACGCCGTGGCCACCCGGACCGGCTCGTCCTCGGCCGAGTCCCAGCGCTCGGCCACCACCCGGACGCCGACCTCCATCGAGGTGTGCCCGGTCCAGTTGACCTGGGCGTGCGCGTGCACCAGGTCGCCGACCCGGACCGCCTCGGAGAAGACGATCTCGTCGATCGCGGCGGTCACCGCGGTGCCGCCGCTGTGCCGGGCCGCCGCCGCGCCCGCCACGTCGTCGACGAACTTCATCAACACCCCTCCGTGCACGGTCCCGTACAGATTGACGTCGACGGCGGTCATGATCCGGCTGAGCGTCACCCGGGAGTACGACGTGGGCTTGCCTGTCGGGGGCGAGGAGGGGTGATCTGTCATGCCGGAAACGGTACGGTGCGCGGATGCGACATCTCTGGAGCTTCCTCGCCGGGTTGGTGGTGGCGCCCGTCACCTGGGTGCTGGTCACCCTCGGTCAGGACGGGTCGGCGCGCACGATCACCCGCTGGGTGGAGATCGGCACGTTCAACACGGCCAACCTGATCGAGCCGGCCGTCTACCTGGCCGTCGCGGGCATCCTGCTCGGCCTGCTCGGCACCCTGCGTGTCTCGCCGCTCGGCCCACTGGTCGCCGGGCTGCTGCTGGTCGCCCCGTACGTCGGGATGTTCGTCGCGCCGTTCACGGTGCGCGACCGGATCCCGGAGGACTGGAAGGTCCTGGGCGACCCACTGCCGTTGGCCCTGCCGGTGCAGAACGGCACCCTCTTCCTGATCGGCGCGCTGCTGCTGATTGCGACGTTCAGCCGGCAGCGCTGGCGGCGCTGGCCCGGCCCGGCGGCCGAGCCCGCGACGGTGCCGGCCGACCGGCCGGACGACGTCGGCCTGCCGCTCACCGACTGGCCGCCGGCCGGTGGCGGCGGCCAGGACCGGGACACCGCCCCGCTCACCCTCGGCTACCCGGACCCGACCCCGACCGAGCCGCTGCCCCGCCGTACGGGTGGGGAGTCGCCGTGGTCCCAGCCGCCGCGTCCGCCGGGCGGGTCGGACGACGCGACCACCACCGAGATCAAGTGAGCGACGGCGGGCGGGCCGGCCTCCGACCCGCCCGCCGTTCGGCGGGTCCCCGTCAGCCGCGCAGCAGCTGGCGGGCCATCACGATGCGCTGGACCTGGTTGGTGCCCTCGTAGATCTGGGTGATCTTGGCGTCCCGCATCATCCGCTCGACCGGGTAGTCCTTGGTGTAGCCGTAGCCACCGAGCAACTGCACCGCGTCCGTGGTGATCTCCATGGCCGCGTCGGAGGCGAAGCACTTGGCCGCGGCGCCGAAGTACGTCAGGTCGGCGTCGCCCCGCTCCGACTTGCCGGCGGCGGCGTACGTGAGCTGGCGGGCCGCCTCCAGCTTCATGCCCATGTCGGCGAGCATGAACTGGACGCCCTGGAACTCGGCCACGGGCTTGCCGAACTGCCTGCGCTCCTGGACGTACCCCCTGGCGTAGTCGAGCGCGCCCTGAGCGACGCCGACAGCCTGCGCGGCGATGGTGACCCGGGTGTGGTCCAGGGTCCGCATCGCGGTCGCGAAGCCGGTCCCCTCGGCGCCGATCATCCGGTCCGCCGGGGTCCGGACGTTGTCGAGATAGACCTCCCGGGTCGGCGAGCCCTTGATGCCGAGCTTCTTCTCCGGGGCGCCGAAGCTGACGCCCGGGTCGGACTTCTCGACCACGAACGCCGAGATGCCCCTGGACCGGGCTGTGGGGTCCGTCACGGCGAAGACGGTGTAGTACTCCGAGACACCCGCGTTGGTGATCCACCGCTTGACGCCGTTGAGCACCCAGTGATCGCCGTCACGGACCGCCCGGGTGGTCATCGAGGCGGCGTCGCTGCCCGCCTCCGGCTCCGACAGGCAGTACGAGAACATCGCGTCGCCGCTGGCGACCGGGGTCAGGTAGCGGCGCTTGAGCTCCTCGGAGCCGGCCAGCAGCAGCGGCATGGTGCCGAGCTTGTTGACCGCCGGGATCAGCGAGGACGCGGTGCAGGCCCGGGCCACCTCCTCGATCACGATGGCCGTGGCCAGGGCGTCCGCCCCCGCGCCGCCGTACTCGACGGGGATGTGCGGGGCGTGGAAGTCGGCCGACCGCAGCGCGTCGTACGACGACTTCGGGAACTCACCGGTCTCGTCCGCCTCGGCGGCGTGCGGGGCCACCTTCGCCGCACAGACCTCACGGACCGCCTCCCGGACCGCCTCGTGCTCCTCGGGTAACCGGTAGACGTCGAACGGCTGTTCTGCGGCCATGTCGGCCCCTCCCCTTCACCGCTATCATGCGCAGTCTGGAGCGTCTCGGAACCGCCGGCCGCGCAGACCTGAAGGATAGCGACCATGGCTCGGGAGATCCTTACCGCCGCGTAGGCTCGGCATGATAGGGCGGCGGCACGGTTCGACGCCCGCAAAGCGACAGAATTCCCCTTCGGTGTCCGGCCCGGCCCGGCGCCGCGGCCGAACGCGACGCAACGAAGCGCCGCCAACGCGAGCGGAGAAGACAGGCGTGACGATCCCGTACCCGAACACCCAACCGATGCCGGCCATCGCCGCGGTCACGCCGCCCTCGGGCGCGGCCCGACCCCGGGTCACCTTCCTCGGCACCGGGTACCTCGGTGCGACGTACGCCATCTGCTACGCCGAGCTGGGCTACGAGGTGCTCGGCTTCGACGTCGACGCGGACAAGATCGCCAAGCTGAACGCCGGCGAGGTCCCGATCCACGAGCCCGGCCTGGACGAGCTGCTGCGGCGCAACCTGTCGGCCGGTCGGCTGCGCTTCAGCACCGACATCGCCGAGGTCGCCGAGTTCGGCGACGTGCACTTCATCTGCGTCGGCACCCCCCAGCGGGCCGACGGGATGGGCGCCGACCTGTCGTACGTCGAGGCCGCGGTGACCAGCCTCGCCCAGCACCTGACCCGCAAGTGCCTGATCGTCGGCAAGTCGACCGTCCCGGTCGGCACCGCCGAGTGGGTGGAGCAGCTCGTCAGCAAGCACAGCCCGACCGACCTGGGCGTGGAGGTGGCCTGGAGCCCCGAGTTCCTCCAGGAGGGCTTCGCGGTCGACGACGTGCTGCGCCCCAACCGGATCGTGGTCGGCGTCAAGAGCGAGTGGGCCAACGGCATGCTCTACGCCGCCCACAAGGGCGTCTTCGACCTCGCCGCCACGGAGGACCGCGAGGTTCCGCTGGTGGTCACCGACTTCGCCACCGCCGAGCTGGTCAAGGTCGCCGCGAACGCCTTCCTGGCCACCAAGATCTCCTTCATCAACGCCATGGCCGAGGTCTGCGAGGCCGCCGGCGGCGACGTCACCCAGCTGGCCCGGGCCATCGGGTACGACCCCCGCATCGGCAACCGGTTCCTCCAGGCCGGCCTCGGCTTCGGTGGCGCCTGCCTGCCGAAGGACATCCGCGCCTTCCAGGCCCGGGCGCAGGAACTGGGCGCGGGCGAGGCGCTGCGCTTCCTGCACGAGGTCGACCTGATCAACCAGCGCCGCCGGGCCCGGGTCGTCCAGCTCGCCGCCGAACTCCTCGGCCGCCGCTCCGGGCCGGCGGGGCCGGACCTCTCCGGCACCCGGATCGCCGTGCTCGGCGCCACCTTCAAGCCCAACACCGACGACGTACGCGACGCCCCGGCGCTCGCCGTCGCCGGGCTGCTCGGCAAGGCCGGCGCGGACGTGCACGTGTTCGACCCGGAGGGCACCGAGAACGCCCGCCGGGTGGCCCCCGAGCTGACGTACGAGCCGAGCATGGCCGACGCGGTGACCGGCGCCGACCTGGTCTGCGTGCTCACCGAGTGGGCGGACTTCCGCAACGCCGACCCGGTCGCCCTCGGCGAGCTGGTCGCCGGCCGCCGCGTGGTCGACGGCCGCAACTGCCTCGACTCCACACTGTGGACGCAGGCGGGCTGGGAGTACCGGGGCATGGGACGTCCCTGACCCTGGTCGACACCGGCGCGGCCGGTCGCGGAGTTCCTCCGCGGCCGGCCGCGCGCCCTTTTCTGGGCCGCCGTGCGCCGCCGGGCTGCTTTTCGTTCCCGCCGAACCGCCGACAGGTGTCGAAATCCGCGCCGGCTCGCGGCATGCTGCGACAGTGGAAGTCCACAGTGCGCGGGTGGAGGGGTGTCGTGCAGAGCTTTGAGTGCTCCTCGTGCGGGCGGGAGATCAAGCCGGCCGCGCGCTGCCCGCACTGCGGGGCGGAGCAGCCCGAGTGGGCCGCGCACGTGGCGGACATCGAGCGCTCGATCGCGGAGATGAAGGCCCGCGAGGCGGCCATCCTCGCCGAGCAGCGGCAGATCGCCGCCAAGATGCAGGCCGCGCTCTTCCAGCGGGACATCCTGACGCACGCGGGTGAGGAGCGGGCCCGGCAGGCCGCCCGTCCCCGTCGCGTGCTGCGCCGCCGGCCCGGCCGCCGGCCGTCGGACGTTACGGCCGGCGAGCCGCCCCGGGTGCCCCGGCAGGGCACCCCGGCGTCCGGGCCGGGGGAGCCGCCCGAGCACCCGCCGTCGACACCCCGCTGGCTGGACGCCGACAACCCGGAGCACCCGCCGGAGGCGTCCTCCCGGGAGGTGCAGAACATCCCCCTCGGGCTGGGTGCGCTGCTGCTCGGTGTGGCCGCGGTGGTGTTCGCCGCGGTGGCCACCAGCTCGATGGACGCCCTGACCCGGCTGGGCATCCTGATTGTCGCGACCGTGCTGCTGCTGCTCGCCCCGCCCGTGCTGGCCCGCCGCGGGCTGACCTCGACCGCCGAGACGGTCTCCGCCGTCGGCCTGCTGCTGGTGCCGCTGGCCGGGTACGCGCTGTGGGCCGTGGAGCGGATCGGCGGGGGCGTCTCCGGGGCCGTCTTCGCTGGGATCATCTTCGCGGCCACCGCCGCCGTCGGGTACGGCTACGCCCTCTGGACGGGGCTGCGGGCGCCCCGGTTCGCCGTGGTGCTGGCCGCGCAGCCGGTGCTGCCCCTGCTGGCGTACGACCTGGTCACCGGCCCGGCCGGCTGGGCGCTGGTGCTGGCCGTGGTCGCCGTGGTCGATTTGGGGCTGGCCCGCTCCGCGGTGACCGTGGAGCGGCCGGTGCGCCGGGACCTGCCGGCCGCTCCGCCGGCGACCGCCCCGCCGCCCCGCCGCCCCACCGAGGACGACCAGCCCGCCGAGGACGACCGCCCCGCCGAGATCGGCCGCCCGGAGGGCGCGCCGGAGGAGTCCGGCGAGGTGCTGGGCCCCGCCGGCGAGGAGCCGGCCGGCGGCCGGGCGGCCCTGCCGGTGCCGGCGCTGCGGGAGCTGACCTGGCTGCTGCACGGGGCGGCGGTGGCGCTGGCCCTCGCGTACGCGGTGACCGCGCTGCTGCGCGCCGACACGGTGCCGGCCGCCGCCGCGGCTGGCACCGTACTGCTGCTCGCCGCGCTGGTGGGGCTGGCCGGCGCGCTCGTGCTGCGTCGGCCGCCGCTGCCCGACGTGGCGGCCGGCATCGTCACCCTCGCGGTGATCGGTGCGCTGGGTCGCGTCGCCTCGGTGGCCTTCCCCGGCCGGGCGCTGCTGCTGATCGCGGCCGTCATCACGCTCACGGGGCTGGCCGTACGGGCCGTGCCGGAGGCGGCCCGGCGCGGGCCGCAGCTCGCCTCGGCGGCGGCGTTGACGGTCGCCGGGCTGGTCGTGGCCGGCGGCGCGCTGCGCGCCGGGATCGCCCCGGTCCGGGCCGCCACGCCGGCCTGGTCGGCGGACCTCGACCGGTACCCGGCCGTGCTGGCCGACGCGGTCGGCCCGGCCGCCTGGCAGCTCGCCGCCAGCGCCCTGCTGCTCGCCGTCGCCGCGGTGCTCGCCCTCCCGCCGGAGATCCGCCGCGAGTTCGCGGTGGCCGGGGCGGCGCTCACCGCGCTCGCCGTCCCCGCGTCGTTCGGCCTGGGTTGGGCGGTGGCGCCGTGGCCGATGGTGCTGACCGCGATCGGCATCGGGGTGGCCGGCCTCACCGCGCCTACGGTGCGGGCGGCCACCGCGCACGCGGTCGCCGCCGCCGTGGTGGGACTGCTCGGCGCGGGCGCCGGGCTCGCCCGGCCGGCGCTGACCGCCGCCGTGCTCCTCGCCCTCTTCGTGGCCGGCGCGTTGATCGCGGTGGCCCCCCGGGTCCGGATCATGCCGGCCGCGGCGGAGGTCGTCTCCTCGTGGGCGGCCGGCGGAGCCGCGTTCGCGCTGCCCGGCTCGGTCGCCGCGTTCGTCGCCGCGACGGTGCCGGCCGGTCCGGCACCGACCCCGGCGAGCCTGCGCGAGGTCACCGTGCCGGTGCTGGCCGCGACGTTCCTGGCGGTCTGCGTCACCCTGGGGTACGCCGCGCTGGTGCAGGTCTCGCAGCGGCACATCCCGGTGCCGCTGGCGGTGGGCACCGGGCTCGGCGCGCTGGTGGTGACCGCCGCCGCGTTCGGCGCGCCGGGGGCCACCGTCGCGGACGCCTGGGTGGGCGCGCTGTTGCTCGTGGCGGGCGTGCTGCTGTTCCTGGCCCCGTCGATCGACGCGGGACGCCGCTCCGACCTGGCGCTGGACGGCTCCGACCTGGCCGCCGCCGCGGTCACCGCGGCGCTGATCGCCACCCTGCTCCGGATCGCGGCGGTACTCGCCCCCGGCGGGCAGCTCGTGGTGGCCGCCGCCCTGGTGGCGGTGGTCGCCGTCGCCGCCCGCGCGCTGCCGGAGGAGTGGCGGCGCGGGCCGATCCTCGGGCTGGTCGTCGGCGGCACCCTGATCGGCCTGCTGGCAGGGTGGAGCGCGCTGCGCGGCGGTTGGGGCGTGCTGGCCACGCCGGGCCCCATCTGGGCCGGCGACCTGACCGGCTGGCCGGCCGCGCCGACCGGCGGGTCCGCCTGGCAGGCGCCGGTCGCCCTGGCCCTGCTGGGCATCGCCGCCGGGGTGCTCCTGCCGTTCCCCTGGCGGTATCACGTGTCCGGCGTCGCCGCCGTCCTCGCCACGATCGGCGCGCCCGCCGCCTTCGACCTTCCGTGGTGGTCGCCGGTGCTGGTCGGGGCGGCGGTCGCCACGGTCTTCGGAGTCGCGGCCGCGGCCTCGGTCGACCCGCGCGCCGGGCTGTCCCGGGTCACCGTGGCCGGGGCCGTCGCCCTGCACGCGGCCGGCGCCGGGCTGGTCCGCCCATGGACGACGGCGCTGGCGCTGGGCAGCGTCGTGCTCATCGGCGCGACCGTGGCGGCCCTGGCCCGGGAGTCCGGCGCGCGGATGGTGGAAGACGTCGAGGCCGACGGGCTGCCGCCGCACCTGGCGCAGCTCGGCGGCATCGCCGCCGGGGCGGCGCTGCTGGCCCTGCCCGGTGCGGTGGCCGCCCTGGCCGTCGAGTTCGGCCGGTCGCCCCAGGTGGTGCTGACCGCCGCGTTGGCCGCGTCCAGCCTCGGCCTCGCCGCGATCGCCGCGGTCCGCCGGCAGGTACCGCAGTATCTGCCGTACGCCAGCGCGGCCGTGGTGGGCGGCGCGACGGTGAGCGCGGTCGCCGCCATCGTCGTGGGCCTGCCCTCCGGGGTGTACGCGGCCGCCGCCGCGCTGCTCGGGGTCCTCGCCGAGCTGATCCGTGGCGCCACCGTGCCGCCCAGCGGGGCGGCGCAGCCGGTGCGCCGGTGGTCGATCCTGCTCGACGGGGCTCTGCGCCAGCTGCCCGACGACGGCACGGCGCGGCGCTGGCGGGTCAGCCCGGCGGCCGGGGCGCTGGCCGCCGCCGCCGTGCCGACGGCCCTGGCCCTCGCCTCGCTCGCCCCCGCGTTGAAGGTGGCCCTCCTCGACCCGTACCGGTCGCTGAGCCGGGTCTGGGACGGGCCTGCGCCGGAGCTGCGCATCCCGCCCGCCGACGCGGTCGACCCCACGCACGTGTTGACGGCCCTGCTCCTCACGGTGACCGCGGCGCTCGCCGCGACCGGGTTCAGCGGCGGCCAGCGGTCCCGGGCCGTGCCGATCGTGCTGCCCGGCGCCGCGGTCACCCTGCTGATCACCCCCACCGCCCTCGGCCAGGGCTGGCCGGAGAGCGTGCTGGCCGCCCTGTCGGTGTTCACGATCTCGATGCTCGGCCTGGCGCTCACCCCGCCCCCGCCGCTGGCGGAGCGGGCCCAGTCGCTGCGCACCGCCCGGATACTGGTCTTCGTCATCGGGCTGGCCGGGGGCGGAGCCGGCCTGCTCGGCAGCCTCGCCACGCGGGAGCTGACCCTGTTCGCCCTGGGCGGCGCGGTCGGCGTGGGCACGGTCGCCGCGCTGTACGGCACCACGCAGCGTGCCCGCATCCTGGGGTGGCTCTTCGCCTCGCTGATGGCGCAGCTGTTCGTGCTGGTCGCCGCACTGGTGGCCGGGCTGGACGCCGTCTGGTCCGCGTTCGGGGTGCTGGCGGTGGGGGCGGCCCTGCAGGTCTTCGCGGCGACCCTGCCCCGGCTGCGCCGCCCCGAGGCACAGCGCGAGGCGGCCACGGTCGAGTGGAGTGGGTACGCCGCCGCGCTGATCGCCCTGGCGCTGGCCTTCGACTCGCCCCGGCACATCGCGGCGCTGCTCGCCGCCTGGGGCGCGGTGCTCGGGCTGGCCGCCACCCGGCCGGGTCGACGGCCCGTCGAGCGCCGCATCCTGTTCTGGGCCGTGGTGGGCTGCGAGATCGTCGCGTGGTGGATCCTGATGCGGGTCGCCGACGTGGCGCTGCCCGAGGCGTACACGCTGCCGTTCGCGGCGCTGGCCCTGCTGGTCGGGGTGCTGGAGCTGCGGCACCGGCCGGACCTGTCGAGCTGGGTGGCGTACGGGCCGGCGCTGGTCGCCGCGTTCGTGCCGACCCTGGCGATCGTGCTGGCCACCGACACCAGCATGCTGCGGCAGGTGCTGCTGCTGCTCGGCGCGGTGGCGGTGCTCATCTTCGGCACCACCAGTCAGCAGCAGGCCCCGGTGATCGTCGGCGCGGCGGTGACCGCGATCACGGCCGTGCACGCCCTGTTCAGCCTCGGTCCGTGGCTGGCGCTGATCCCGGTCGGGCTGGTGCTGCTGGTGCTCGGCGCGAGCAACGAACGCCGCCGCCGGGCCCAGGAACGCCTCCAGACGGCCCTGCGCGGAATGAGATGAAAGGAGGGTCAGCCGAGGGAGGCGTGCAGGGCGGCTTCCTTCTCGGCGACCAGCTTCTCCAGGCTCTCCTGGTACGCGACCATCCGGGCGCGCAGGTGCTCGTCGGCGGCGGCCAGGATGCGCACGGCCAGTAGCCCGGCGTTGCGGGCGTTGCCGATCGACACCGTGGCCACCGGCACGCCGGCGGGCATCTGCACGATCGACAGCAGCGAGTCCATCCCGTCGAGGTGCTTCAGCGGCACCGGCACGCCGATCACCGGGAGCGGGGTGACCGAGGCGACCATGCCGGGCAGGTGGGCGGCGCCGCCGGCCCCCGCGATGATCACCTTGAGGCCACGGTCGGCGGCCGTACGGCCGTACTCGATCATCTTGCCGGGCGTGCGGTGGGCCGAGACCACCCCGACCTCGTACGCGACCCCGAACTCGTCCAGCGCCTCGCCGGCGGCCTTCATCGTCGGCCAGTCGGAGTCGCTGCCCATGATCAGCCCGACCGTGGTCATGAACGTCCCTCCCGAAGCCAGCGGGCGGCCCGCGCGGCCCGCGCCCGTACGTCGTCCAGGTCGTCGCCCAGCACCGTCACGTGCCCGATCTTGCGGCCGGGGCGCACCTGCTTGCCGTACAGGTGGACCTTGGCACCCGGCTCGGCCGCGAAGAGGTGGTGCAGTCGTTCGTCGATCGACATCCCGCCCGGCTCGCCGCCGAGCACGTTGGCCATCACCACCACCGGGGCGGCCAGCGAGGTGTCCCCCATCGGGTAGTCGAGCACCGCCCGCAGGTGCTGCTCGAACTGGGAGGTCCGGGCCCCCTCGATCGTCCAGTGCCCGGAGTTGTGCGGCCGCATGGCCAGCTCGTTCACGACCAGCCCGTCGGGGGTCTCGAACAGTTCCACGGCGAGCAGGCCCACCACGCCGAGGGCGGTGGCCAGGTCGATGGCGAGCTGTTGCGCGGCGACCGCCCGCTCCTCGGGCAGGCCGGGCGCCGGGGCGAGCACCTCGACGCAGATGCCCTCGACCTGCACGGTCTCGACGACCGGGTACGCCGCCACCTGACCGAACGGCGAACGGGCCACCTGCACCGCCAACTCGCGGCGCAACGCCACCCGCTCCTCGACGATCAGCCGGGTCCCCCCGGCGAGCAGGGCGGCGGCCAGCTCGGCGGCCTGAGCCGCGTCGGCGACCATCCAGACGCCCCGCCCGTCGTAGCCGCCCCGCGCCGCCTTGAGCACCACCGGCCAGCCGTGCGCCTCGCCGAAGGCGACCAGGTCGGCGGGCTCGGCGACGCGCCGCCACGCCGGATTCGGCGCGCCCAGCTCGCCGAGCCGCTCCCGCATGACCTGCTTGTCCTGGGCGTGCAGCAGCGCGTCGGCCGGCGGGAACAGCTTCACCCCCTCGGCGGCGAGCGTGCGGACGTGCTCGTTCGGCACGTGTTCGTGGTCGAACGTGACCACGTCACAGCCCTTGGCGAAGGTGCGCAGGGCGGCGAGGTCGGTGTGGTCGCCGTACTGGACGTCGGCGGCGACCAGGGCCGCACCGTCGTCCGGGGACTGCGCGAGCACACGCAGCGACTGACCGAGGGCGATCACGGCCTGGTGGGTCATCCGGGCAAGCTGCCCGCCCCCCACCATGCCGACAACAGGCAGACCGGTTCGCGTATCCATCTCGACGCCAGCCTAGCCGCGGGCCCCGGCCGCGCCCGGCCGAGGTCGGCGTATCGGTGGTTGCGGTCACGGGGAGCCGCGCGTGCCCGGCTCCCGACGTGGTCGGCGCGCGCCGGCGCGGGGTGCCGGCACCTGGACGCCGGCCCTGTGGAGCTGCCCCGTCTGTGCGCCCACAACGGTGGGGCCGCGCCCGTGTGCGCGGTCGGGCGCCTGTGTGTGTGGCTCGGGACCACCTGCGTGGGTCTCCGGGACTGCCAGCGTGGTCCGGGACTGTCTGCGTGGTGCGGGACTGCCTGCGTGGTCCGGGACTGCCTGCGTAGTGCCGGGACCGGCTGCGTTGCTCCGGGACCCGCCTGTGTGGCTCCGGGACCCGCCTGTGTGGCCCGGGAGGAGCCGCGCAGCCCGGGAGGAGCCGCGCAGCCCGGGAGGAGCCGCGCGGCCCGGGAGGAGCCGCGCAGCCCGGGAGGAGCCGCGCGGCCCGGGAGAGGCTGCGTGGTTCGGGGAGGAGCCGCGCGGCCCGGGAGAGGCTGCGTGGTTCGGGGAGGGGCCGCGTGGCCCGGGCGCCGCGCTTCCGTCCGCAGCCCCGGGGCGGCACACGTCGGGAAGGATGTGCCCCGTTCCTGCGGGCAGCTCCACAGGGCGCCGAAGAGCCTGTGCCCGGCAGGCCCGCCTTTCCTACAGTTGGGCGAGCAGGTCGTCGACCGTGGTGACCGGCTGCTGGCAGGCGAAGCCGCGGCAGACGTACGCGGTCGGGCGGCCGTCGCGCATCGGGCGGTCGGCG
Source organism: Micromonospora sp. B11E3 (assembly GCF_039871625.1). NCBI lineage: Bacteria > Bacillati > Actinomycetota > Actinomycetes > Micromonosporales > Micromonosporaceae > Micromonospora > Micromonospora sp. B11E3. The sequence continues at coordinate 29,481 of NZ_JBDPMC010000001.1, forward strand.
AGCAGGGGCACCCCGGGCTGGTCGGGCCGGCCCGCGACCAGCACCGCGCCGGGCGGGGCGTGCCGGTACGCGGCGGTGACGAGCGGGTCACCGGCCGGGTCGTCGGTCACCACGGCGATCTCGTGCGGCCCGGCCAGCAGCGCCTCGCCGGTCGTGGCCGCGTACCCGGTGAACCGGGCGTGCCGGGCGACGATCGGCGCGACCGTGGCGAGGGCGGCCTCGGCCGCCTCCCGGTAGCGGGTCTCGCCGGTCAGCGCCGCGTACGTCACCAGCGCCGCGACGATGGCCGACCGGCCGGACGGGGTGGCGTTGTCGGTCGGGTCGGCCGGCCGGGTGACCAGCCGCTCCGCGTCGTCGGCGGTGTCGTAGAAGCCGCCGTCCGGGGCGGCGAACCGGGCCAGCGCGACGTCGAGGAGCTGGCCGGCCAGGTCCAGCCAGCGCCCCTCGCCGGTGAGCTGGTGCATCGCGCAGAACGCCTCGGCCACGCAGCCGTAGTCCTCGAGCACGCCGGCCGGCTCGCCCACCACGCCGTCCCGGGAGACCCGGCGCAGCCGGCCGTCGACGAGGTGCACCCGGGCCAGGTGCTCGGCGGCGGTCCGCATGGCGCCGTCGGCGACGATGGTGACGCCCTCCAGCAGGTTCGCGTCCTCGTCCGCGCCGGCCGCGCCCCCGACGGAGGCATGGCCGGCCGCCGCCCCGAGCGTCTCGACGAGACGGACGAACTCGGCGATGGCGGTGATCGCCAGGCCGTTCCAGGCGGCCACCACCTTGTCGTCGCGGGCCGGCTGGGGCCGGGTGTCCCGGACGGCCAGCAGCCGCCGTACGACGTCCTGCCAGCGGGCGCGCACCGCCGGGTCGGCGGCGTCGACGTCCCGGGCCAGCCGCAGCACGCTCGTGCCGTGCTCGAAGCTGCCGGACTCGGTCACGCCGAACAGGTCGGCCGCCCAGCGGCCGTCCTCCTCGCCCAGGGCCTCGACGAGCTGGGCCGGCGTCCAGACGTAGGTGAGCCCCTCGACGCCCTCGGTGTCCGCGTCGAGCGCGGAGGCGAAGCCCTCGCCGGGCCGGTGCAGCTCGTCGGCGAGGAACCGGGCCACGTCCCGGGCCACCCGCCTGGCGAGGGGGTCGCCGGTGAGCCGCCAGAGCTGGGTGTAGAACCGCAGCAGCAGGGCGTTGTCGTAGAGCATCTTCTCGAAGTGCGGCACCGTCCAGTGCGCGTCCACCGAGTACCGGGCGAAGCCGCCCGCGAGCTGGTCGTAGATGCCGCCCCGGGCCATCGCCTCGGCGGTGTGCCGGGCGATCTCCAGGCTCTCCGCCGAGCCGGTGCGCTGGTGGTGGCGCAGCAGGAAGAGCAGGTTCATGTGCGGCGGGAACTTCGGGGCCCCGCCGAAGCCGGCGTTCCTGTCGTCGTACTCCCCGGCGAGCTGGGCCGCCGCGGCGTCGAGCAGCTCGGCGGTGAGCGGGGCGGACGGCCCCCCGACCGCCTGCGCGCCGCCGATCGCCTCGACCACCGCGGCCCCCTGCCGCAGCACCGCCTCCCGCTGCTCCCGCCACGCGGTGCGGACCGACCCCAGCAGCCGGACGAAGTTCGGCTTCGGGAAGTACGTGCCGCAGAAGAACGGGGTGCCGTCGGGGGTCGCGAAGACCGTCATCGGCCAGCCGCCCTGCCCGGTCATCGCCTGGGTGGCCGTCATGTAGACCGCGTCGACGTCGGGCCGCTCCTCGCGGTCCACCTTGATCGCCACGTAGCCCTCGTTGAGCAGCGCGCCGACCGCCTCGTCCTCGAACGACTCGTGCGCCATCACGTGGCACCAGTGGCAGGCCGCGTAGCCGACCGAGATCATCACCGGCACGTCGCGCCGCTTCGCCTCGGCGAACGCCTCGTCGCACCACGGCCACCAGTCCACCGGGTTGTCGGCGTGCTGGAGCAGGTACGGGCTGGTGGCGCTCGCGAGTCGGTTCACCCGACGACCATAACCACCCGATGTCGAACCGGGAGGGCTCGGTCCGTCGTCGGTGTGATCCCCCGAGCCGGTCCGAACACTGGCACAGGCCTTAACGGCAGGCGACCTGCCGGATCGATCAGGGCAGCGACAGAGCATCCGTGATCAGCCGAGACGCGAGCGTCTCCCGAAGACGGATAGCCGTACGCGCGAGTTGGTCGTGGAGCCGGGCCTCCTCCTGGAAAATCCCGAGCATCCGACCAATCCTCTGTTGGACCACGATCGGAGGAAGCACGACCGGCAGCTCGCCTAATGTCCGAGCCTGGATGTTCGGCACAGCCGTCCCGGAGCCCTGGCGCCTGATCCAGTTTCGCACCTGCGGCAAGGAGAGGTAATGACCGAGGAACTCCGGCAGGATGTCGTCGCCCGGACGCAGCCGCAGCAGGCCTGAGCCAAAGAGCCAGCCTCGTTGCTCAGGCCACACAAGCCCGTGGCGGCCCAGTTCTCCCGTCCTTACGCAAAGGATGTCACCCGGCATGAGGCCATACCGGTGAACCATACGGAGACGAGGGGGTATCACACGTTCCAACCCATCGTCCAGGATCCACCCACCCCGCAGATCGCGTGGATTGACGACGGGCACTCCTCCGGGATCCGCGGCAGCCCGTCCGAGGTGGGGACCGACTTGGATCTCGACCAACTGATGGAGGGGTACCACCTGCCAACTCGCAGGCACATCTCCCACCAAGGTATGGCGAGTTGGCAGGCCGCGTCCACGGCTGGCCTCCAGCACCGCTGATGCTCCAGTCGCCTCATCACCCACCTCTCGAACCGCGTTGCGCAGGTTCCTCAACTCAGCCAGAAGTGACGGCAACTCCTCCGATCGCAACTCCGGCGCTTCGTCGAGCGGTTCCACATAGAGAGGCGGATGCAAGGAGTAATCGCGCTCACGGATTTCGGAGACGGGAACGGAACGCACTCCTGACTCTGGAAGCAGTTGCGCCGGATCTGCCTGCCACCACCGAGCGAAAATTGAGACCAAATTCGTGAGGTCATCATCGCTGAGCACCCGAGAAACCCGAGCCATCTTGATCCCTGCCTGGGACGCATCGATGAACAAGACGTCGCTACGATGACGGCGCCGCTTGTCAAAGATCCAGAGCGTGGCAGACACCGTGGTACCAGCGAACAGGTGAGTGGGCAGTGCGACGATACTCGCCACCACCCCGTCCTCAACCATCTTTGCGCGCATCTCTCTTTCGCGCTGACTGGCGGAGAAGCAAGCATTGTTTGCCATCAGCACCGCCGCCCGGCCACCTTCGTTGAGCGCACAAAGAACGTACTGCAACCATGCGAAGTTGGCGTTGCGCGGTGACGGTTTGCCATATCGCCAAGATTGGTGGCGTATTGTTTCTTCATCGATCGGCATATTGAAAGGCGGATTGCAGACCACGAGATCGAATTCGCCCAGACGGGGCCCGAACGAACTGAGCGCCGGCCCGACAACCACGTTTGCATCCACACCGTGCACGGCAAGATGCATTTCGGCCAAGCGACCCGCCTCCGCTGCGGCTGCCACACCCTCGACCCGCGGCGGTGGGCGTCTCCTTCCGGCTCCAACCTGCTCGGCCACCGCAGCGGCCAGAAATTCGCCGGTGCGGCAGTACGGGTCGTAGAGGGAATCTCCCCCACCCGTAACCGCCAGCAGCCGCCCGGCCAGTCGAGTAATCGATGGCGGCGTCAGCAACTCTTCCGATCCCCGCGCCGTCCGTCCTGCGAACACCTCCAGCGCCCGGCTGAAGGCGTCTCGAAGTTGCTGCACTCCGTCCGCCCGGCGTGACGCCTGATCGATGAGCCTCGTCATGTTTCGCACGGCGTCTGTCTCACGGCTAGCTAGAACGACCGGGCGGAACGCGTTCAGCGAGTTCACCAGGGAAGCATCGACCACCGACCAGAGTGCGTCGAGAAACGCGTCATCCTCCTGTTCGCTGGTCCGGACCAGCCGCTCCCATCTGTCTGGATGCCGTGCAGCCGTGTAAATAAGCTTCAGCGACAGATCGCGGTACTGCTCGATCGTGACCCGACCACGAAGGGGATCCATATTCGCCGGATCGAGCAACTGATCCCCGAGTAAACCTGGCGGACCACCCGCTTCGACTGCCGTCGCCCCGACCCTCGCCGCGAGGTTGCGACGGAAACGATCGGCGTAGCTTGCGCCCTCGAGTTCGCCTGCCAGTCGCCCGTTGCGGGGTATGCGCCTAGAACCGAGCCACTCGGCGATGTCTCCAGCACTAAACCGGTCGACCCCGTCCACCGAGTCGACCGGGGCGGGAAAGTCGGAGTGCCGGCGTTCCCAGTTCGCCACAGCCGGCCGGTGCACTCCGGTCAGCCGGGCAATGTCCGCCCGGCTGACCAGCATCTCACCCTCGTCCGACATTCGTCGATCACCCCCCGTGAAGTCGTCGCAGGTCAAGATTCGGTGCCACGCCTACCTCTTGGGCAGCACCGGTCGCCGGGCGAGCACAGCGGGGACGTCGTCCCTCAGCGCCACGCCTGCGGCCAGTTCAAGACGCAGGAATCCCAGCAAACGGTAGAGCGTGGCGTGATCGGCGGCCAGGTCGCGGTGGTGGATCGGCTCGTGATGGCTAATCCGGTTTCTGAGCAGTCGCATGGTGTTGAGGCTCTCGTGCAGGTTGCGGCGGCGGCCCGTGAAGCGGGGAAACGCCCGATGCAGTGTCGGCACCCAGAGATGGCGGTCGTAGGACGAGCTTACGAGCGCGACCCAGAAACCGAACGCCAGCCGCGTCACCACGTCGTCCGACGTCGGCTGCCGGCCGCTGCGGCGGCCGCACTCCGCCGTAGCCTCCGCGACCAACCGCAGACTGTTCACCCCGAGAGGTGCGGCAGCCCACCAGTCAGCCCGCCCGTACCGATCGCTCAGCTGGTCGTGCAGGGCGTTGCGGACCGCCACCTCGAGGGACTTCAAAGGCAGGTAGAAGGCCTGCGACACCTCTACGTTCCACCAGTACAGTCGCTCGGCCAGGGTGGCGTCGCCCCCGGCAGCCCGCACATACTCCCCCAGGCGGGCGGCGGAGAAGAAGTTCACCATCCACTCAGGTAGGCCGTTCACATCGTCGGAAGGCTGGCCGCCGCTCAGCTCGGCATCGTCCGGCTGCTGGCTGTCGTCGGGCATGCCGTGGTGCATGCGAACACACTCCTGGGCGCGAGAGATTGCAGAAGGGGGAAGCCGTTGGTACTGTGGCCCGGTAAGCCCCGGGCCGCCTCTGCGCAGCATGCCACCCGGGGCATTGCCTTATGCGAAGGCAGATGAGAGCCGCCGACCGGCGCAGCGTTCGTCTGCACATCGACAACCTCAGCATGGATCACCTTACGGCCCCACTGCCCGAATCGTCAATTCGTAGGTGACTACAAGCGAATCCGTTAAGGGTTACGTCAGGAGGCGCCGTCGATGCGCAACGGGAAGACGTTGCCCTGGGCGGTGTCGAGCAGCGAGCCGAGCACCGCGCCGACCTTGTCGGCGGGCATCGGCTTGAAGAAGTGGTACCCCTGGGCGGCGGTGCAGCCCAGCTCGGCCAGGGCCAGCCGCTGTTCGGCGGTCTCCACGCCCTCGGCGACAACCCGCAGGCCCAGTTCGTGGGCGAGGCCGACGGTGGTCCGGACGATCGCCGCCGCCTCCGGCGACTCGGCCATCCGCATCACGAAGGAGCGGTCGACCTTCAGCTCGTCCACCGCGATCCGGGTCAGGAACGCCAGCGAGGAGAAGCCGGTGCCGAAGTCGTCCACCGCGAGCTGCACGCCCATCGACCGGAGCGTGGCGAGCACCTCGTCGATGACCTCCAGCTCGCTCATCACCACGGTCTCGGTGATCTCCAGCACCAGCCGGTGCGGCGGGACCTGGTGCCGGCGCAGGGCGTCGCCGACCTCGGCGGGCAGCCTGGGGTCGAGCAGGCTGCGGGCCGAGACGTTCACCGAGATCGGCACGTCCAGCCCCGCCCGGCCCCACTCGGCCGCCACCGCGAGCGCCTTGTCCAGCACGTACCGGGTGAACGTGCCGAGCTGCTCGCTGTTCTCCACCGGGCGGATGAAGTCGCCCGGGCTGAGCCAGCCCCGGCGGGGGTGCCGCCAGCGGATCAGCGCCTCCACCCCGGTCGGCGCGCCGGTGGCCAGGTCCACCGCCGGCTGGAGGGCCAGCACGAGCTGATCGTCGGCCGCCAGCGCCTCCCGCAGCTCCGCCAGCAGCGCCAACTGGTCGGTGCTCGCGACGTCCTGCGAGCTGTCGTACGCGGCGACGCTGCTGCCGCCTTCCTTGGCCTGGTACATCGCGATGTCGGCCCGGCGTAGCAACTCGGTCAGGTCGGCGGTCCCGGCGTCGGCGACGACCACCCCCACGGAGATCTCGACGGACATCCGCACCCCGGCCACCTCGGTGGGCGCGGCCAGGCGCTCGGTGATCTCCCGTGCCCGGCGCAGCGTGTACGTCGCCGGCGCGGTGCGCCCGCCGACGACCGGGACCGCGGTGAGCAGCAGGGCGAACTCGTCGCCGCCGAGGCGGCCCAGCAGGTCCCCGGGGCGGGTCAGCGCGCTCAGCCGGTTGGCGGTGAGCCGGAGCAGCTGGTCTCCGGCGGCGTGCCCGAGGGTGTCGTTGACCTCCTTGAACTGGTTGATGTCGAGCAGCAGCAGCGCCACCGGTTGGTCGTGGGCGCGCTGCCGCAGGGCCTGGTCGCCCCTGCTGAGCAGGGCGGCCCGGTTGAGCAGGCCGGTGAGCGGGTCGTGCACCGCCTCGTACGACGACTTGGCGGTGACCAGCCGCAGCTCGCGGTGGGTGGCGGCGTCGTGCAGGGCGGCGGCGAGCGCGTCGGAGAACGCGGCCAGCGCGTCGCGCTCCCGGCCGCACGGCGCCGCGCGCGGGAAGCGCACCCGCAGCTCGCCCACCCGGGTCGCGCCGACGGTGAGCGGGCGGACCAGCTCCTGCTCCCCCGGCTCGGAGCGGGCGGGCGGGGCGATCTCCCGGTCCACCACCCGGCCAGCGCTGTCGCCCCGGTAACGCCGCCACCGGCCGTCGCCCCGGGCCACGTTCACGTCGACGAGCTCGGCGCCGAAGAGGGTCAGCGCGCCGGCCACCGCGGCGGTGGCGACGCCCCGCTCGTCGAGCTGGTTGAGCGCGGCGGTGGCGTCGGCGAATGCCTGCCAGGCGCGCCGCTCCTCATCGGCCCGCAGCCGGTGCCGGTACGTCTGCTGGAGCAGCCAGAGCGCGGGCGGAAGCAGCAGCAGCCAGCGGGCGTCGATCTCCAGCAACGCCACCACGACCAGCCCGACGACCACGTTGCCGACGAACATCAGCAGCTTGCCGCGGAGCGTGGCGAGCAGCGGCGGGCCCATCGACACGCCGTGCCGCAGCGCCACGGTGACACCGCCGAGCCAGGCGGAGCTCAGCAGGTACGTGACCGAGCCGGCCACCAGGGCGAGGGCGAGCCCGGGGGTGGGCGCCGCCAGCAGCGGCGCGCCGAGGGACGCGGCGACGGCCACGGCGAGGGCGGTGGCGGCGGTCAGCGAGGCGACGATCCGGGCGGTCTCCACCGGCGGGCGGCGGTCGGCCGCCAGGGACAGCGCCGTCCAGGCCAGCCCGGCGCCGAGCAGCACGGCGGCGGGGAGCCAGCCGGCGGGCAACAGGTGCAGACAGACGATGAGGGCCGCCTCGCCCCAGGTGATGCTGGCCATCCCGGAGCTGACGCGGAACCGGAGCCGGGCGAGGTGGGCCACCGCGAAGGCGGCGACGGCGATGCCGAACCGGACGGCCCCCGGGAGCGGATCGTCGGCCGGCAGCCGGGCCGGGATCGCCAGGCCGACCGCGGCGGTCACCAACGCGGTCAGCACCAGGGCGGCGGTCAGCAGAAGCACCCGGCGCGGGGTGCCGCGCACCCCGAGCCGGCCGGGCGTTTCGCCGGCCCCGCCGGAGGTCACCGACCTCTCCCGTCCGCCGGGCGTCGCGCGGCACGGTGGGCAGCCGTCGCTGACCCGGTCATCGGCGCCCCCTCCCGCGCACTGTTCGGGAACTTAACGTCCCCGGCGGAAGGCTAAGCCAAAGCTGGTGACCGCAACAGGGGGCGACGACCGGCTTCGGCGTGAATCATGCCCGGATCACCCGTTCCGCCGCTGCTGGCGGCCCTGCTCCCCGCTCCCGCGTGAGTCCTGCGTCTCCGTCCCGTCTGTCGGATCGACGACTGTGGCGTCGACCCGGTCCACGTCGGCGGGGGTCGACTGCGCGGGGAAGCGGTCGGGCAGCCGGCGCAGCCGGGCGTTCATGTTACGGATCAGCAGCACGGTGGCGGTGGCCAGGAGCACGATGAGGAAGAGGCCCATCGGGCCGGCCAGGCCACCCGTGCGGGTGTCACCGAAGTTGTTCTGTGCGAGCACCTGGGCAGCGGTCAGCATGGCGTTCCTCCGGAGTACGGCTGGTCACCAGGGTAGCCCCGCGCCGGGTCAGCGGGCATGGGCCGTCTCGCGTACCCCGGCGAACAGGTCGGACTCGGGCAGCGGACTGTCGACCAGCGAGCGGACGAGTTGGAAGTCCTCCGTCGGCCAGGCGCGCTGCTGGAGCTCCATCGGCACCTGGAACCAGAAGCCGTCCGGGTCGATCTGGGTGGCGTGGGCGCGCAGGGCGTCGTCGCGGACCGGGAAGTACTCCGCGCACTCGACCCGGGTGGTGATCCGGGGGCCCTTGTCCGGGCGCTCCTCCCAGCGCTCGAGCCACTGCTCGTACGGCGAGGTCATACCGGCGGCGAGGATGGCCTCGTGCAGCGCCAGGATCTTGCCGCGGGAGAAGCCGATGTCGTAGTAGAGCTTGAGCGGCTGCCAGGGCTCGCCCAGGTCGGGGTGGCGCTCCGGGTCACCGGCGGCCTCGAAGGCGGCGACGGTCACCTTGTGGGTCATGATGTGGTCGGGGTGGGGGTAGCCGCCCTCCTCGTCGTACGTGGTGATCACGTGCGGCCGGAACTGGCGGATCAGCCGCACCAGCGGGGCGGCGGCGACCTCGACGCCCTGGAGCGCGAAGCAGCCCTCGGGCAGCGGCGGCAGCGGGTCGCCCTCGGGCAGTCCGGAGTCGACGAAGCCGAGCCAGGCCTGCTCGACGCCGAGGATCGCACGGGCGGCGTCCATCTCGGCGCGGCGGATCTCGCCGATGTTGGCCCAGACCTCCGGACGGTCCATCTTCGGGTTGAGCACGCTGCCGCGCTCGCCGCCGGTGCACGTCACGACCAGCACGTCCACCCCTTCGGCGACGTACTTCGCCATGGTCGCCGCACCTTTGCTCGACTCGTCGTCGGGATGCGCGTGGACGGCCATGAGACGCAGCTGCTCTGCCACTTGTGGCGCTCCTCGTCTGTGCCCGGCCGGCGCCGCCCGTCGGCGGGCCGACCTGTCATCCTTGACCTGCCCGGCTCGACCGCTCTGGTCAGGCCCGATCTGGTCAGGGACGACCGGCGCTCGCTCAGGGCCGGCACCGGGCTGGGAAGATGGACCCTGCCATTCTTGCCGATACCGCAGACAACAACGCCAGGAGATACCCGCCGGTGAGCGAGACGCACGCCACACTTCCACCGGGTGCGCCGGTGTTCCCGCCCGGCCGGTACGGCCGCCGCCGGGAGCCGGGCCGCCGCCGTCCGGCGCTGGCCGCGCTGCTGGTCGCGGCCGTGGTGGCGGCGCTCGGCGTGGCCTCGTACAGCCTGTACGACAAGTACGGCGACCCCGTCTACGACGCCCAACTGATCAGCTACTCCGACATCACCGACTCCCAGGTGGTGGTCGATTTCCGGGTGACCGTGCCGGCGGGCGGGTCGGCCACCTGCGCGCTGCGGGCCCGTTCGCACGACGGCGCCGAGGTGGCGCGCCAGGAGGTGACCGTGACCGCCCGGCCGGGCGAGTCCCAGGTCACCGCCCGGCACCTGCTGACCACCAGCGCCCGGCCGTTCGTCGGCGAGGTGGTGCGCTGCCGGCCGGCCGGCTGACGGGCCCGTCGGCACCGTGGATCCGGCCGGTTGACGCCCCGCCGACACCGTGAATCCGGCCGGCCGCCGCGCCCCGGCACCCGCCCTCGTGGTGATCGTCGACACCCGAGGGGTGCGGCGCACTGGTAACTTGGTAGTTCACTCGTCAGCCAGTTCCGCACGACCAAGGAGACCGCCTGTGTCCAACTCCGACAACGAGGCGTCCGCCACCTGGTTGTCCCAGGACGCGTACGACCGCCTCCAGGCAGAGCTCGACGAGCTGATCGCCAACCGGCCGGTCATCGCCGCCGAGATCAACGCCCGGCGCGAGGAGGGCGACCTGCGGGAGAACGGCGGCTACCACGCCGCCCGCGAGGAGCAGGGCAAGCAGGAGGGGCGGATCCTCTACCTGAAGGAGCTGCTGCGTACGGCCAAGGTCGGCGGGGCGCCGACCGCCGACACGGTCTCGCCCGGCATGGTCGTGACGATCTACTTCGACGACGACCCCGACGACACGGAGACCTTCCTGCTCGGCTCCCGCGAGATCGCGTCGACCACCGACCTGACCGTCTACAGCCCTGAGTCGGCGCTGGGGAAGTCGATCCTCGGCAGCCGCTCCGGGCAGACCGTCACCTACACCGCGCCGAGCGGCGCGGACATCAAGGTGACGGTGGTCGGATTCGAGCCGTTCACCGGCTGACCCCGCCCGGGTCCGCCCGCCGCGTCCCACGCGTCCGCTTTCGGGCGCGTACGTCACGAAGTTTCCTTCCGACGCGCTGCCGGCTATGGTGCCTCGGGTGCCCCTGCCTGCAGCGATGCCCGCGAAGACCTCTCCCGGACGGACGCGACGGGCGGGCCTGCGCCCGCCGACCCTGGCGGAACGGTTCTCCGCCCGGCACAACGCCCTCGGTGTGCTCCGGCTGGGACTGGCGTCCGCCGTCATCGTCGGCCACGCCCGTCCGCTGGGTGGATTCGACAAGGACCAGTTCGGCCACGAGTTGACGGCCGGCCAGACCAACATCGGCGCGCTCGCGGTCTACGGCTTCTTCGTGCTGTCCGGATTCCTGATCACCGGCAGCGGCCTGAGGTTCCCCCTCGGCCGGTACGCCTGGCACCGGTTCCTGCGGATCTTCCCCGGGCTGTGGGTGTGCCTGCTGGTGACGGCGTTCGTGATCGCGCCGCTGGTCGCCCTCTACGAACGGGGCAACCTCGACGGCTTCTGGCACCACCCGCAGGGCCCCGTGTCGTACGTCACCGCCAACCTGTTCCCCGCGTGGCAGCGGTCGACCATCTCGGGCCTGCTGTCCGAGACCCCGCTGGGCCAGGCGCTCGGCGGGCGTCCGACGTCGTTCGACACCTCGCTGTGGACCCTGCGGTACGAGCTGGCCTGCTACGCGCTGGTCGGCGCGCTGCTGGCCACCCGGGTGCTGCGCCGCGCGCCCCGGGCGGTGGTGCTGCTCGCCGCGCTCTGCTGGCTCGTCCTGCTGCGCGACACGCTGGGCGCGTCGACCCTGACGGCCGGCCTGCGCAACCGCGGCTCGCTGGGGCCGTTCCCGGTGATCGGGCAGTTCAGCGTGCACCAGTTGCTCTGTCTGGGCTTCCTGTTCCTGCTGGGCGCCTCCGCACGGCTGTACCGGCACCGCATCCCGATGCACGGCGCGCTGGCCGCCCTGGCCGGGGGCGTCCTGGCGGTCAGCCTGTGGCAGGGCGGCTTCTTCGTCCTCGGTCTGCCGGCGTACGCGTACCTGCTGTTCTACCTGGCGGTCGCGTTGCCCGGCCCGTTCCGGCGGATCGGCCGCGCCCGGGACTACTCGTACGGCATCTACATCTACGGCTGGCCGGTCCAGCAGGTCATCGCCCTGGTCGGCGGCGCACGGTACGGCCTGCCGGTGTACGTCCTGCTGTCGGTGCTGGGCACGCTGGCCCTGGCTGTCCCCTCCTGGCACCTGGTCGAGCGGCCGGCGATGCGCCTCAAGGACCGGCCCCTGCCAGCGGCGCTGCGGCGTGCCCGGCGGCCGGCGGCGCCGAGGCCGCTGGTCTGGTCCACCACCACGGTGCCGCTGCCGGCGTCGGCCCGCGAGCACGCGGCGCGCCGGGCAGCGCGACGGGAACTGGCCGACAGCCCGGCCGCCGGTCACGCCTCGCCGGCGAAGACCACCTGATAGCCGCTGGCCCGCAGCGAGCCGATCAGCGCGTCGGAGTGCTCGACCCCGCGGGTCTCCACCGACAGCGCCACCTCCACCTCGCCCAGGCGCAGGTGGGGGTGGGCGCGCTGGTGCTCCACGTCGACCACGTTCGCCCGGTGCTCGGCGATCTCCGCGAGCAGCGAGGCGAGCTGGCCGGGCCGGTCCGAGCAGCGCACGGTGAACCGCAGGTAGCGGCCGGCCGCCGCGAGCCCGTGCTCGATGACCCGCAGCATCAGCAGCGGGTCGATGTTGCCGCCGGAGAGCACCGCCACCGCCGGGGTCTCGACCCGCACGACGCCGGCCAGTAGCGCGGCCACGCCGACCGCCCCGGCCGGCTCCACCACCTGCTTGCCCCGCTCCAGCAGCACCAGCAGCGCCCGGGAGATGTCCTCCTCGGAGACGGTGACGACCTCGTCGACGAGCTTGCGCACGTGGACGAAGGTGAGCTCCCCGGGACGGCCGACCGCGATGCCGTCGGCGATCGTGCCGTACGCGGGAAGGCGCACCGGCTCGCCGGCGAGCAGCGAGGGCGGGTACGCCGCCGCGCCGGCCGCCTGCACGCCGATCACCCGCACGTCCGGGCGCAGCGCCTTCGCGGCGACGGCGATCCCGGAGACCAGGCCGCCCCCACCCACCCCGGTGACGATCGTCTTGACGTCGGGGCACTGTTCGAGGATCTCCAGCGCCACGGTGCCCTGCCCGGCGATCACGTCCGGGTGGTCGAACGGGTGGATGAACACCGCGCCCGTCCGCTCGGCGAACGCCTGGGCCGCGACCAGCGACTCGTCGACGGTGTTGCCGACCAGCTCGACCCGGGCCCCGTACCCCTTGGTGGCGGCGACCTTGGGCAGCGGCGCGCCCAACGGCATGAAGACGGTGGCCTGCGTGCCGACCAGCCCGGCGGCCAGCGCCACCCCCTGCGCGTGGTTGCCGGCGCTGGCGGCCACCACGCCGTGGGCGCGCTCCGCCGCCGACAGCCGGGAGATCCGCACGTACGCGCCGCGCACCTTGTACGACCCCGCGCGCTGCACGTTCTCGCACTTGAGCCAGGCCGGCCCGCCGAGCACGGCGCTCAGCGGACGGGAGGGCTCCAGCGGGGTGGTGCGGGTGACGCCGGCGAGCAGTTCCCGCGCGGCCCGCACGTCGGCGAGACCGACCAGTTCCGTCATGCCCCGATCGTGCCACCCAGGGGTTCCACAGCCGACGGCGACACCACAGTCCCACCGCCGACTACCTGCGGCAACGGGGGCGTCACCGTGGGCCCCGGTGCCGCTGCCCGGCGATCACGCGACGGCCGGCGACCCCGTTCCGACGCGGGGGTAGCCGGGGGCGTGCCGGGACCAGGGGGCCTGCATCTCGAACTGGCCGGCGACGCCGAGCAGCAGCAGCTCCGAGCCGGGCGGGCCGACGAGCTGCACCGCCACCGGCAGGCCGTCCGGGCGGCGGCCGACCGGCACCACGATCGCGGGCAGGCCGGCGATGTTCCAGGGGGCGGCGTACGGGGCGTACCGGATGTTGGCGCGCATGTTCGCCAGCCAGGACCGGCTCGACCAGCCGGTGGCCTCCGGGGGCGGCCCGGCCAGCGCCGGGGTGAGCAGCAGGTCGACCGAGTGGTCGGCGAAGAAGCGGATCGAGCGCTCCCGCCAGGCGGCCCGGTCGGTCTCCCGGACGTACCCCCGGCGCTGCGCCCACTCCCCGAGCGAGACGTGCCGGCGGCTGCGCCGCTGGAGCAGGCGTCGGTCCACGCCGCCGGCCCGCACGTCGGCGGCGGCCGCGGCGAACCAGGTCGCGATGGCCTGGAGGCCGAGCACGGTCGGGTACACCGGGTCGGCGGGAACGGTGTCGTGCCCGGCGGCGGCGAGCAGCCGGCCGGCGGCGGCGACCGCGTCCCGGTTCGGTGCGTCGGGCGAGACGCCGCGCACCGGGGAGCGCAGCGAGACCCCCACCCGCAGCCGCTGCGGGGGCACCAGCTTCTCCGGGCGGCGGCCGGCCAGCACCTGGAAGCCCACCGCCGCGTCGGCCACCGTGCCGGCGAGCACGCCGTGTGCGGTCAGGCCGAACCAGTCGTCCGCGCCGAGCCGGCACGGCACCACGCCCCGGCCGGGCTTGAGCCCGACCAGGCCGCAGCAGGCCGCCGGGATACGGATCGAGCCGAGGCCGTCGTTGCCGTGCGCCATCGGCACCAGTCCGGCGGCCACGGCCGCCGCCGCGCCGCCGGAGGAGCCGCCGGGGGTCCGGCTGAGGTCCCACGGGTTGCGGGTGACAGCCGAGTCGTCGTCGGTGACCGCCCACAGGCCCAGCTCCGGCATCCGGGTCACCCCGAGGATCACCGCGCCCGCGCCGCGCAGCCGCCGGACCACCTCGTCGTCGGCCTCCGCCACGGCCGTACGCACGGCGGCCGAGCCGTTCCAGGTGGGCAGGCCGGCCACCGGGGTGTTCTCCTTCACGGCGACCGGCACCCCGGCCAGGGGGAGGTTGGCCAGATCCTCCTGCTCGTCGACCTTCTCGGCCTCGGTGATCGCCTCCCCGCCGCGTACCGTCCGGAACGCGGCGAGGTCGGCGTCGGCTCGGGCGACGTGCTCCAGGTGGTCCGCCACGACCTGGGTGGCGGAGACGTCGCCACGGCGTACGCCCCGGGCGATCTGCTTCGCGGTCGCCCCCACCCAGGTCGGCATGATGTCCTGCACGGCCACCCTCCCCAGCCAAGCGGTCAGCCCAGCGCCTGCTCCAGGTCGGCGAGCAGGTCCTCGACCGTCTCGATGCCGACAGACAGTCGCACGAGATCGCCGGGAACTTCAAGCGGCGAGCCGGCGGCACTTGCGTGTGTCATGCGACCGGGGTGCTCGATGAGGGACTCCACGCCGCCGAGGGACTCGGCGAGCACGAAGAGCTTGGCGCGGTTGCAGATCTCCACGGCGTGCTCCTCGCCGCCGGCCGCCCGGAAGGAAATCATCCCGCCGAACCGGCGCATCTGCTTCGCCGCCACCTCGTGACCCGGGTGCGACGGCAGGCCGGGGTAGATGACCTGGGCGACCTTGGCGTGCCCGTCCAGGTACGCGGCGATCCGCTCGGCGTTGTCGCAGTGCCGGTCCATGCGTACGCCGAGGGTCTTGATGCCGCGCAGCGTGAGCCAGGCATCGAACGGGCCGTTGACGGCGCCCATCGCGTTCTGGTGGAAGCGCACGCCGTCGCCGAGCCCGGCGTCGGCCACCACCAGGGCGCCGCCGACCACGTCGGAGTGCCCGCCGATGTACTTGGTGGTCGAGTGGACCACCACGTCCGCGCCGTGGGCGAGCGGCTGCTGCAGGTACGGCGAGGCGAACGTGTTGTCGACGACGAGCAGTGCGTTGGCGTCGTGGGTGACGGCGGCCAGGGCGGCGATGTCGGCGATGCCGAGCAGCGGGTTGGTCGGCGTCTCCACCCAGACGATCCGCGTCGTGCCGGGCCGGATCGCGTCCCGCACCGCGGCCGGGTCCGACACCTTGGCCGGGGTGTAGTCGACGCCCCAGCGCTCGGCCACCTTGGCGAAGAGCCGGTACGTGCCGCCGTACGCGTCGTCGGGGATGACCACGTGGTCGCCCGGCTTGCAGACGGTGCGCAGCAGGGTGTCCTCGGCGGCCAGGCCGCTGGCGAAGGCGAGCCCCACGGACCCGCCCTCCAGTGCGGCGAGGCACTCCTGCAGGGCGTCCCGGGTCGGGTTGCCGGAGCGGCTGTACTCGTAGCCCTGCCGGGGCGCGCCGACCGCGTCCTGCGCGTACGTGCTGGTCTGGTAGATGGGCGGGATCACCGCGCCGGTGCGGGCCTCGGGTTCCTGACCGGCGTGGATGGCGAGTGTCTCGAAGCCGTGACTCATTCCCGAGACGTTAGTCCCCCCGTCCCGTCCGGTGGGCCCAACCAGGCCGGACGTCCGCAGGGCCCATCCAGCCGACCAGGATTACCCTGGCCCCGGTGAGCGGGTGCGTGTTCTGCGGGATCGTGGCGGGCGAGGCGCCCGCGTTCCGGGTCGTCGACGCGCCGGAGGGCGTGGCGTTCCTGGACACCCGGCCGGTGTTCCGGGGGCACGTGCTGGTCGTGCCGCGTACCCACCTGGTGACCCTGGCGGAGCTGCCCGCCGACGCCCTCGCCGGCTACTTCGGGCTGGTCCAGCGGCTCGCCGTGGCGGTCGAGTCCGGTCTGGAGGCCGGCGGGACGTTCGTGGCGATGAACAACCGGGTGTCCCAGTCCGTCCCGCACCTGCACACGCACGTCGTGCCGCGGACGAAGGGCGACGGGCTGCGCGGCTTCTTCTGGCCCCGCACCCGCTACCTCGACGACGCGGAGGCCACCTCGTACGCTGAGCGCATCGCCGCCGCCCTCTGACCGATCACGACCGTCGGCGCACCCGGAACCGCCGTGCCGCCCGAAGTTCAGCCCGCGCCCGGGGCTGAGGTGCGCCGGGGCGGGTAAGGAACGGGTGCCCGGCGGTGTTGTGCGCGGGGAGAGGTACGAGAGGAGTCGCACCGTGTTCCTTCGCCGCATGAAGGCCGAACTGCCCACCCCCGACCAGGCCCTGCCCGGCCGCTCCATCGCGATGCCGATCAGCGACCGGCACGAGGTCCTCGGCTCGTCGCTGAAGGGCCCGTTCCCGGCGGGCTCGCAGGTCGCCGTCTTCGGGATGGGCTGCTTCTGGGGCGCCGAGCGGCTGTTCTGGACGCTGCCCGGCGTGCTCACCACCTCCGTCGGCTACGCGGGCGGGATCACCCCGAACCCGACGTACGAGGAGGTCTGCTCGGGCAGGACCGGGCACGCCGAGGTGCTCCAGGTGGTCTACGACCCCGCCCGGATCGGCTACGAGGACCTGCTCAAGGTCTTCTGGGAGAACCACGACCCGACCCAGGGCATGCGCCAGGGCAACGACGTGGGCACCCAGTACCGCTCGACGATCTACGCGACCACCGACGAGCAGCTGACGATCGCCCAGTCGTCGCGGGACGCGTTCGCGCCGATCGTGGCGCGCGCCGGCAAGGGCGAGATCACCACGGAGATCGACCGGCTCGGCGACTACTACTTCGCCGAGGACTACCACCAGCAGTACCTGGCGCCGACGAAGAACCCGAACGGGTACTGCAACCACGGCCCGAACGGGCTGAGCTGTCCGGTCGGCGTGGCCCGTACCTCCTGAGCCACGCCGAACCGGCCGACGGTGGCCCGGGCCGGCGTCACTCCGCGGCGCGGAGGACGACGGTCCAGGTCGTCGTCGTGGTGCTCGCCCCGGTGGCCACCTCCGTGCCGACGGTCCCGTGCCGGCCGTTGCCGCTGCTGTCGACGAGCGCCGTGGCGCCCGCCGGCTCGTCCATGCTCCAGAACGCCACCGTCCTGGTGGCGACCGCCCGCGCCGGGGCGGCCGCCACCAGTACCCCGGCGGCGGCCAGCAGGGCGGCCATGCCGAGCCCGCCGACCGTACGCACGGCTCGTCGTCCCCTCGTCGGCATGCCCGCCGCCTCCTTCCGTCCCCCGCTCACCCTGACACGCCGGATCAAGCCCGCTCCAGGGGCCGATGGGGTGGTCCGGGACGGCCGATGAGGGCCGGGCGGAGCCCGATCGGCAGCGCCGGCCGGCCCTGCGGGGGCGGCTGTGATCGAAATCCGTTGCCGGCACCCCCGAGAAGTGGATAGCGTGGCGGTACACGGGAAAGGAGGTGGTCCAGACTTGTATGCCAGTTGGACTCGTGAGGTGGCTGTCCGCTAGCCGCTGTCCTCGACAGTGATCAAATCCGCCGCGAGGCGGGCAATCAGGCACCATCGTCGAGACCGTGTGGCAGCGGCGCGGCGAATCCACGACAGCCACCCGACCCCCGGGGTGCCGGCCCAGTCCAGCCGGCCCGTGCGCGAGCACGGAAGCCCCGGGGGTCGCTTCGTGTCGGGCGGTGGCCCGACCGTCCCGCCTCGGAGGACGCCTTGTCGATGCGCGAGCTGGTGGTGCTCGGGACGGCCAGTCAGGCGCCGACCCGGCAGCGCAACCACAACGGGTACGTGCTGCGCTGGGACGACGAGGTGATCCTCTTCGACCCGGGCGAGGGCAGCCAGCGGCAGCTGCTGCACAGCGGAGTCACCGCCACCGACCTCACCCGCATCTGCGTCACCCACTTCCACGGCGATCACTGCCTGGGCCTGCCCGGCACCATCCAGCGGCTCTCCCTGGACCGGGTGCCCCACCCGGTGGCGGTGCACTTCCCGGCCGGCGGCGCGGAGTACTTCGCCCGGCTGCGGCACGCCAGCTCCTTCCACGAGACCGCCGAGCTGCGGGTGGAGCCGATCGACGCCGACGGGCAGCGGATCGCGCTGGGCGTCGGCACGCTGGAGGCGCGCCGGCTGCGGCACCCGATCGAGACGTACGGCTACCGGCTGGTGGAGCCGGACGGCTGCCGGATGCTGCCGGAGAGGCTGGCCGCGTACGGCATCGCCGGGCCGGCCGTCGGGCACCTGCTGCGCGCCGGCCACCTGGACGTGGACGGGCGCCGCGTCACCCGGGACGAGGTGAGCGTGACCCGCCCGGGGCAGCGGTTCGCGTTCGTGATGGACACCGGGCTCTGCGACGCGGTGTACGCCCTCGCCGAGCATGCCGACCTGCTGGTCATCGAGTCGACGTTCCTGGAGTCCGAGGCCGCGCTCGCCGCCGAGGTGGGCCACCTCACGGCCGGGCAGGCCGCCCGGGTGGCGGCCGAGTCGGGGGTACGCAGACTCGTGCTCACCCACTTCTCCCAGCGGTACGCCGACGCGCGGCGCTTCGCCGACGAGGCGCGCCGGCACTTCGACGGGGATCTCGTCGTCGCCGAGGACCTGACGACCGTGCAGGTCCCGCCGCGACGGGTAGCCTCGACCCGGTGACGGTCACGCTGCGCCCCGCCGGCGAGGCGGACCTGATGGCGGTGGGGGCCCTGCACCGGCGGTCCCGGGTGTCCGCGTACTCGCCGTTCCTGCCGCCGGAGGCGCTGGCCGGGCCGAGCGGGCTGGAACTGGGCCGGTACTGGGTCGAACGCTGGAAGTGGGAGCGGGCCGACCACCGGATGACGGTCGCCGAGCGCGACGGCCGGCTCGTCGGCTTCACCTACCTGGGCCCGGACGACGCGGGCGACCCGGCCGCCGGCCTGCTCAACGCGATCCACCTGGAACCGGACGAGCTCGGGCGGGGCACCGGGCGGGCGCTGATGGTCGACGCGCTGGACGCGCTGCGGGCGCGCGGCTGGACGCGTGCCGTGCTCTGGGTCCTGGAGCGGAACTCGCCCGCCCGCCGGTTCTACGAGCGGGGCGGCTGGACGGCCACCGGCGAGCGCCGGGACGAACTGATCGGCCCCGCCGTCGTCGCCCAACTCCGCTACGCACGCGAACTGTGCGGACGGGCCCCTTCCTGACACGATGTCGGGAAGGAGCCCGGTGGCCGCGGCGGGCCTACCGCTCAGCGGGCGCCGAGGTGGGCGAGCAGGTCCTGCCGGGTCAGCACGCCCTTGGGCTTGCCGTCCACGAGCACCAGCGCCGCGTCGGACTTCTCCAGCATGGTCACGGCCTCGCTCACCGGCTGGCCGCCGCCGATCATCGGCAGCGGGTCGCCCATGTGCCGCTCGATGGTGTCGTGCAGGTGCGCCTGCCCGGTGAACAGGGCGTCGAGCAGGTCCCGCTCGGCGATCGAGCCGGCCACCTCGCCGGTGACCACGGGCGGCTCGGCCTTGAGCACCGGCAGCTGGGAGACGCCGTACTCGCGCATGTAGTCGATGGCGTCGCGCACCGTCTCCGTCGGGTGCATGTGCACCAGCTCGGGCAGCCCGCCCGGCTTCTTCGCCAGCGCCTCGGCCACGGTCGGCTCGGCGCCGGAGTTGTCCAGGAACCCGTACCGGGCCATCCACCGGTCGTTGAAGATCTTCGACAGGTAGCCCCGGCCGCCGTCGGGCAGCAGCACCACGACCACGTCGTCGGGGTCGGCCCTGCGGGCCACCTCCAGCGCGGCGACCACGGCCATCCCGCAGGAGCCGCCGACCAGCAGCCCCTCCTCGCGGGCCAGCCGCCGGGTCATCTCGAAGGACGCCTTGTCGGAGACCTCCACGATCTCGTCGGCGATGGTGCGGTCGTACGTCTCCGGCCAGAAGTCCTCGCCGACGC
Source organism: Micromonospora sp. B11E3 (assembly GCF_039871625.1). Classification (NCBI taxonomy): domain Bacteria; kingdom Bacillati; phylum Actinomycetota; class Actinomycetes; order Micromonosporales; family Micromonosporaceae; genus Micromonospora; species Micromonospora sp. B11E3. The sequence continues at coordinate 49,742 of NZ_JBDPMC010000001.1, forward strand.
CCTCGACCAGGTACGGCCGGCCGGTGCCGCCCGAGTAGACCGAGCCCTCCGGGTCGGCGCCGATCACCCGGACCCGCCCGTCGGAGGCGTCCTTCAGGTAGCGCCCGATGCCCGAGATGGTGCCGCCGGTGCCCACGCCCGCGACGAAGTGGGTGATCCGGCCCTCGGTCTGCTTCCACAGCTCGGGGCCGGTGCTCTCGTAGTGCGAGCGCGGGTTGGCCGGGTTGCTGTACTGGTTCGGCTTCCACGCGCCGGGGATCTCACGGGCCAGCCGGTCGGAGACGTTGTAGTAGGACCGCGGGTCCTCCGGGGCGACGGCCGTCGGGCAGACCACCACCTCCGCGCCGTACGCGCGCAGCACGTCCTGCTTGTCCTGGCTGACCTTGTCCGGGCACACGAACACGCACCGGTAGCCCTTCAGCTGGGCCACCAGGGCCAGCCCGACGCCGGTGTTGCCGCTGGTCGGCTCGACGATGGTGCCGCCGGGCTTGAGGATGCCCACCCGCTCGGCGTCCTCGACCATCCGCAGGGCGATCCGGTCCTTCACCGAGCCGCCCGGGTTGACGTACTCCACCTTCGCCAGCACCGTCGCCTGGATGCCCTCGGTGACGTTGCGCAGCCGTACCAGCGGCGTGTTGCCGATCAACTCGACGACGTTGTCGTAGTACTGCACCTCGTTGTGCCCTTCGTTGTGGCGCCGGCGACGGCGGCCGGGCAGACGTTCATACCGACGCTCAGGGTACGTGCCGTCAGGGCACCACATGCCCCGGGATGACGGAGCGCCGGCGCGCCTCCCACTCCAGGAACCGCTCGGTCTCGGCGAGCACCGCCCCGGCCAGCCAGGTCACCACCACGGCGTCGTCGGCGAGGCCGAAGACCGCCAGCGGGATCTCCGGGAGCAGGTCGACCGGCGAGACGATGTACGCCGTCGCCGCCGTCATCAGGGCCAGCCGGAGCCCGCCGTCGTACTCGCCCCGGGTGGTGGCCCGGACCATCCGGGGCAGCGCCGCCAACCGGGCGCCCAGCGATGGCCCGCCCCGCGCCCCGGCGGTCAGCGCCCTGGCCAGCGCCGCGAACGCCGCGCTCCGTTTCAGTGTCTTTCCCATCTCCACGCCCCTTCCCGTCCGACAGCGTGCGGTGTCCCCGCAAGTGGTACCCGCGACGGTCGGATCCCAGCCGTCCGCCGCCCGGCACGACCACAGCGGCGTGTCGCACGATCGCGATAACCTCGGTTCATGGGGGTCGCTGGTTCCGCCGCACCGGTCGTTCCGCGCTGGCAGCGCGCCCGCCAGATCGCCCGCCTGGCGGCGCTCGGCACGGGCGCCACCGCCGCCGCGGCCGTGGCGACGACCGGGGTGCTGGTCGGGCAGGCCCGGCAGGCGCGCCGCACCATCCCGATGGCCGAGGCGCCCCCGCCCCGCTGCGACGGGGTGTACGGGGCGAAGCTGCCCGGCCGCCCGCTGACCATGGTCATCCTCGGCGACTCCTCCGCCGCCGGGTACGGCGTGCACCGCCGCCGGGAGACGCCCGGCGCGCTGCTGGCCACCGGCCTGTCCCGCCGGCTGCACCGGCCGGTCCGGCTGCACCGGTTCGCCGTGGTGGGCGCCATCTCCGCCGGGCTGCGCCCGCAGGTCGAGTCCGCGCTGGAGTGCGAGCCGGACGTGGCGGTCATCCTCATCGGCGGCAACGACGTCACCAACCGCACCCCGTTGGCCGTGGCGGTGCGCTACCTCGTCGACGCGGTCCACGCGCTGCGCGGCACCGGCTGCGAGGTGGTGGTCGGCACCTGCCCCGACCTGGGCGCGATCCGGCCGATCCAGCCGCCGCTGCGCTGGCTGGCCCGGCGGTGGAGCCGGCAGCTCGCGGCCGCGCAGACGGTCGCGGTGGTCGAGGCGGGCGGCTGGACGGTCTCCCTCGGCGACCTGCTCGGCCCCCGGTTCGTGGCCGAGCCGACCCGGATGTTCGCCTGGGACCGGTTCCACCCGTCCGCGGAGGGCTACGCGGTGGCCGCCGCCGCGATGCTGCCGACCGTGCTCTCCGCGCTGGGCGCCGCGCAGGAACGCCGCCCTGGTCTCGGGCGCGTCGAGGGCGTACGGTCGCTGCCTGAGGCCGCCCAGGAGGCGGCCCGGCACGCCGGCACGGAGGTCAGTGCCACGCAGGTCCACGGCCGCGACCGTGGGCCGGCGGGGCGGTGGGCGCAGCTGCGTCGGCGGGCCTTCTTCGGCGTCGGCGCGGTGCCGCAACCCGGCCCAGCCGCCGACACACCCACACTGGAGGGACGGCCATGACCGAGCGCGGCGGCAGGCACGGCCTGGGCGACCGGGGCGCCGGGGCACAACTGGCACTCCGGCTGGGCCGGGCGACGGCCCTGTCCCTGATCGCCGGGACGATCGGCGGCGTCGCCGTCCTCGCCGGCGAGGCGTTCGTCGCCCGGAACCGCCCGTACGCCCAGCCGGAGCTGGGGCTGGCCCTGCGCGCCACGGTCGGGCGGGCCGGCGCGCCACCGCTGCGGCTGGTCCTGCTCGGCGACTCGTCCGCCCTCGGGGTCGGCGTGGCCCGGCTCGGCGACACCGTCGGCGGTCAACTGGCCCACCTGCTCGCCGAGGGGCCGACCGGCCGCCGGGTGCACCTGTCCAGCGTCGGGGTGTCCGGCTCCCGCTCCACGGATCTCGCCACCCAGGTGGCCCGCGCCCTGCTCGGCCCGCGTCCCGACGTGGCGGTGGTCCTGATCGGCGCCAACGACGCCACCGGGCTGCGCCGGCCGGCGGAGGCCGCGGCGTACCTGGGCGCGGCCGTGCGGCGGCTGCGCGAGGCGGGCGTCGAGGTGGTCGTCGGCGCCTGCCCCGACCTCGGCGCGGTACGCGCCATCGCGCCCCCGCTGCGGCAGGTGGTCGGCTGGTCCGGGCGGCGGATCGCCCGCGCCCAGACGGTGGCCGTGCTCGACGCCGGGGGCACCGTGGTCGACCTGGCCGCCGAGACCGGTCCGGTGTTCCGGGCGGACGCCGGGACGTTCTGCCACGACGGCTTCCACCCCTCCGCCGACGGCTACCGGGTCTGGGCGCACGCCCTGCTCCCGGCGGTCGCCGCCGCCGCGAACGTCGCCTCCCACCAGTGACCCGCGGCCGGTCGGCCGCCCCGGGACGCGCGACGCCCGGCCGCCCCGGGATGCGCGACGCCCGGCCGCGGGCGTGCCGTTCCGGATGCCCGACCCGGCGGAGCGGGAGCAGCGGCAGCCTCGACGCCGGCGGCCCCGCTCCGGCGTGACATTTCCCGCCGGGCGGGCTGCTTCCGCGCCAAGTTACCGGCGAGTTAACGTTGGTTCATGCCGACTGAGTCGTCCCGCGACGCCGTCATCGTCGCCACCGCCCGCTCCCCCATCGGCCGGGCGCACAAGGGATCCCTGCGCGACATTCGCCCCGACGACCTCACCGCCACCATCGTCCGGGCCGCCCTGGACAAGGTGCCCCAGCTCGACCCGACGGAGATCGACGACCTCTACCTGGGCTGCGGCCTGCCCGGCGGCGAGCAGGGCTTCAACATGGCGCGGGTGGTCGCCACCCTGCTGGGCCTCGACGGCCTGCCGGGCGCCACGCTGACCCGCCTCTGCGCGTCCTCGCTCCAGACCACGCGGATGGCGATGCACGCGATCCGGGCCGGGGAGGGCGACGTCTTCATCAGCGCCGGCGTCGAGACCGTCTCCCGGTACGCGCGGGGCAACTCCGACACGCTGCCGCCGGAGGCGCAGGCGCTGGTCGGCGGCGGCTGGGAGAATCCGCGCTTCGCCGCCGCCCGGGAGCGCTCGGTACGGCGGGCGGAGGGCGGCGCGGAGGTGTGGACCGACCCCCGCGAGTCCGGCGAGCTGCCCGACATCTACCTCGCCATGGGGCAGACCGCCGAGAACCTGGCCCAGGCGTACGACGTGACCCGCGCCGACATGGACGAGTTCGGCGTACGCAGCCAGAACCTGGCGGAGAAGGCGATCGCCGACGGCTTCTGGGCCCGGGAGATCACCCCGGTCACCGCCCCGGACGGCACGGTGGTCGGCGCCGACGACGGCCCGCGGCCCGGGGTGACCCTGGAGGGCGTGGCCGGGCTCAAGCCCGTGTTCCGCCCCGACGGCCGGATCACGGCCGGCAACTGCTGCCCGCTCAACGACGGGGCGGCGGCCGTGGTGGTCATGAGCGCCCAGCGGGCGAAGGACCTCGGCCTCACGCCGCTGGCCCGGATCGTCTCCACCGGCGTCACCGCCCTGTCTCCGGAGATCATGGGGCTGGGCCCGGTCGAGGCGTCCCGGCAGGCGCTGCGGCGGGCCGGGATGACCATCGACGACGTCGACCTCGTGGAGATCAACGAGGCGTTCGCCGCCCAGGTGATCCCCTCGTACCGGCAGCTCGGCATCCCGCTCGAGAAGCTGAACGTGATGGGCGGGGCGATCGCCGTCGGCCACCCGTTCGGCATGACCGGCGCCCGGATCACCGGCACCCTGCTCAACGCCCTCGAGTGGCACGACAAGAGCATCGGCCTGGAGACGATGTGCGTCGGCGGCGGCCAGGGCATGGCGATGGTCCTCGAACGGCTCAGCTGAGCGCGGCGGGCCGGCCGACGCGGCGGGCCGGCCGACGCGGCGGGCCGGCCGACGCGGCGGGCCGGCCGACGCGGCGGGCCGGCCGCGCCCTAGATCGACTCCAGTTCCCCGACATGGCGGTGTCCGAGCGCGCCGGATGCCGCCATGTCGCGTAACTGGGGGTGGATCCCCTCGTCAGAGCGCGCTCCGGGTCGCCGTCACCTCGGCGGCGGCCCGGGCCAGCACCTCGGCGGGCGGGGCGGCGGCCACCAGGTCGGCCGCGACCACCCGGAGCTGGTCGGGCAGGACGAGGTCGTTGTCGAGACGCGGAACGACGCGCCGGGGCTCACCCTCGGCGTCCGCCGCCAGGTTGGCCACCTCCTGGACCAGCCGGTGCACCAGGTCGGCCCGGGAGACGTTGCCGCCCCCGGCGGTCGCCGCCCAGCGCGGCTGCTGCCAGTGCCCGACCTGACGGACCAGCAACTCCACCGCCCGGTCCAGTTCCACTGCGCTCACGGGCCGAGTGTAGGAGGCCGCTCGGCGCAGGCGGGGCAGGCGGGGCAGGCGGCGCAGGCGGCGCAGGCGGCGCAGGCGGCGCAGGCGGCGCAGGCGGCGCAGGCGGCGCAGGCGGCGCAGGCGGCGCAGGCGGCGCAGGCGGCGCAGGCGGCGCAGGCGGCGCAGGCGGCGCACCGCCGTTCAGCGGCGCAGGTAGCTGATCAGGCGCAGCAGCTGCCAGTAGAGGAAGACCAGCCCGGCGAGCAGCCCGAACGCGCAGTACCAGGCGTACCGGCGGGGCAGGCCGGCGCGGACCGACCGTTCCACCAGGTCGAAGTCGAGGATGAAGCTGAACGCGCCGGCGACGATCGCCACCACCGAGAAGACGTACGCCAGCCAGCCGGCCTCGGCGGTGAGGCTGTAGACCTCCAGCGCCTGCCGCCCGGTGAACAGGTAGAAGACCAGGTTGGCCACGCTGAGCGCGACGATGCCGAGCAGCGTGCCGGCCACCAGGCGGGCCATCCGGGGCGTGGCCCGCAGCACCCGGGACCGGTACAGCAGCGCCATCCCGAGGAAGACCCCGAGGGTGCCCACCACGGCCTGCACCACGATCCCGGGGTAGACGAGCTGGAAGGCCCGGCTGGCCACCCCGAGCAGCAGCCCCTGGAGCACCGCGTACCCGGCGATCAGGGCCGGGTTGGTGCTGCCGCGCAGCGAGATGGCCAGCGCCAGGACGATGCCGGCCAGGGCGGTACCGGCCAGCGCGGCGGAGATCCACACCGCCTGCGGTACGACCACCCAGGCGGCCGCCGCCGTGACGCCGGTGAGCAGCAGCAGCCCGACGGTCCGCACCACCACGTCGTCCACCGTCATCGCCTCGGCGCCGCCCGTGCCGAGCACCTGGCGTTCGAGCCGGCGGGTGTCGTCCAGCCGGGTCAGCACCGGGTTGGAACTGCGCACCGCCACCTCCTGGCCGACGTACCCCTCGCAGTCACTGTGCACCGGCGGAGTCGGCGGTGGCGGGCAAACGCCGGGGGTGGGGCGCCGGCGACGGCGCCCGCCCGCCGCCGAGCAGCCCGCGGAACAGCCGGGCGCGTGAAACGACGGCCTCCGCCGCCGCCGAGCAGCCCGCGGAACAGCCGGGCGCGTGAAACGACGGCGCCCGCCCGCCGCCGAGCAGCCCGCGGAACAGCCGGGCGCGTGAAACGACGGCGCCCGCCGCCGCACAGCGGTGGCGGGCGCCGGTCGGCGGGCGAGGGTCAGTCGTCGCCCTGGAAGTAGCTCAGCAGGCGCAGGATCTCGATGTAGAGCCAGACCAGGCTCACCAGGATGCCGAACGCGGCGGTCCAGGCGTAGCGCTGCGGCAGGCCCATCCGGACGCCCTGCTCGATCTCGTGGAAGCTGAGCACGAAGCTCAGTGACGCGACCACGATGCAGACCAGGCTGAAGCCGATGGCCAGCGGGCTGCCGTCGCGCAGGCCGGTGTTGACGCCGAACAGCGCCAGCACCAGGTTGACCAGCATCACCGCGAACAGGCCGACCATCGCCGCGGTCACGCCGCGGACGAACTTCGGGGTCGCGCGGATGGCCCGCGCCTTGTAGAGCATCGCCATCAGGAAGAAGACGCCGAAGCTGGCGACCACGGCCTGGAGCACGATGCCGTCGTAGAGCGAGTTGAACGCCTTGCTCACCAGGCCGACGAAGACGCCCTCGACGACGGAGTACGCGATGACCAGCGCGGGGTTGGCCATCCGGGAGAACGAGATGATCAGGCCGAGGACCAGGCCGACCACTGCGGCGCCCATCCAGGCGGCGCCGAGCAGCGCGTCCGGCACGAGCACCCAGGCGGCCGCGGCGGAGACGCCGAGGATGCCCAGGAGCATCACGGTCTTGACCACCACGTCGTCGATGGACATCGGCGTCACGGTGGGCGGCGCGACCTGGTAGTCGGTAGCGCCCGGGTACTGCGGATAGCCGGGCTGTCCGTACGGCCCGATCGGTGCGTACCCGGCGGCCCGTTCCCGCTCGGCCGCCTGGCCGAGTCGGGCGAGCACCGGGTTCGAGGTCTTCACTGTCTGGCCTCCCTCAGGGGGTCGTCGCACGTGTGACGTGCCCTTCAAGGGTAAACGCCCGGATCGACTCGTAGGAGATCACCAAGCTGAAGGGAAGCTGAGAGTGTGGTGCCCGGGGCGGGGGTCGAACCCGCACGCCTTGCGGCAGCCGCTTTTAAGGCGGCCGTGTCTGCCGTTCCACCACCCGGGCGGGCGCCACCGACGCGGCTCGACCGCGCTGTGTGCAGTGCCACCGTAGCGGGTCCACGCACGCCGTGTGCAGTGGCACGTAGCGGTTCCGGGACGACCCGGCGAACCCTGCTGGCCGTACCGCACTAGGGTCGAGCCGTGAGCAGCGCAGCCCCCACGGCCCCCGACGCCGCCTCTGAACAGGATGTTCGTACCGACGCTCCGGCCCCGGCCGACTCCCGGTTGGCCCGGCTGCGGGCCGCCGCCGGCAGGAACCGGGGCGACATCGTCGTCGGGTTGGCGTTCGCGGCGCTGGCCGGCTGGCTCACCCACGGGCTGTGGCCCGACCCGTCCGGCCGGGTGCTGGCGCTCAATCCGGAGGACCAGGCCCTGTACGAGTGGTTCCTGGCGGTCGACGCGCGGGCCCTGCTGGGCGACTTCGGTCTGCTCAGCGACCGGCTCAACGCCCCGGACGGGGTGAACCTGATGGCCAACACCACGGTCATCGCGCTCGGCGTGCTGTTCGCCCCGGTCACCCTGCTGTTCGGCGCCCCGGCCACGTTCGCCCTGCTCGCCGGGATCAACCTGGCCGGCACCGCGCTCGCCTGGCACCTGCTGTTCACCCGGCTCCTGGGGGCCCGCCGGCCGGCCGCCGCACTCGGCGCGGGGCTGTGCGGGTTCGGCCCGGGGATGATCTCGCAGACCAACAGCCACCTGCACATGACCGCCCAGTGGCTGGTCCCGGTGATCGTCTGGCTGGTGGTCCGGATGCTGCGCGCCGCCGACCCGCTCGCCGGCCGGCGGAAAGCGGGTGGCGATCGGGAGGGCCGCCCCGGCCCGGACCGGCGCGGCGTGCTCACCTCGGCCGTCGGGCTCGCCGCCACGGTCAGCGTCCAGGTCTTCGTCGGCGAGGAGGTGCTCTTCCTCTGCGCGGCGACGCTGCTGGTGATGGCCGTCGCGTACGCCCTGACCGACCGGGCGCTGCTGCGCCGGGCGCTGCCGGGCTTCGCCGCCGGGATGCTGCTCGCGGCCGGGCTGGCGCTGCTCGTGCTGGCGTACCCGCTGTGGTTCCAGTTCGCCGGCCCGCTGGGCGTCGCGGACGGGATGTTCAGCCCGCACTACTTCTCGGCGGACCTGCGCAGTTGGTGGACCCTCTCCCCGCTGTCGGTGGCCGGCAGCGACGACGCCGCGCGGCTCACCACCGGGCCGGCCGAGTACAACACGTTCCTCGGCTGGCCGCTGCTCGTGGTCGTCGTGGGGTGCGCCCTCTGGCTGGGCCGCCGTCCGCTGGTGATCGCGTCCGTGGCCGGCGCGCTGACGATGGGCGCGCTGTCGCTCGGCCCCACCGTGGTGCACGGCGGCGACCGCACCGGCGTGCCCGGCCCGTACGCCCTGCTCGCCGGCCTGCCGGTGGTGGACGGCGCGCTGCCGATGCGGTTCGCGCTGGCCGTGCTGCCGCTGGCCGCGACGCTGCTGGTGCTCGCCGTGGACCGGGCGCTGGGCGTCCCCGGGCGGGCCCGCCGGCTGGTCCCGGCGGCGGTGGCTGCCGCGCTGCTGCCGGTCTTCCCGGCGCCGCTGCCCACCGCCGAGCGCCCGGCGCTGCCGGAGTTCGTGACGGGCGGGCACTGGCGGCAGTGCGTCCGCCCCGGCGGGGTGCTGGTGCCCGTGCCGCTGGCCACCCCGAAGGAGCCCTGGCCGATGCGCTGGGCCACGGCCGCCGACGCCGCCTTCGGCATGCCGGAGGGCTTCTTCATCGGCCCGTACGGGCGGGACGGCACCGCCGCCATGGGCACCTGGAAGCGGCCCACCTCCGCGCTGCTGGCGGACGTGGCGAAGCAGGGCGGACGGCCGGTGGTGGGCGACAGGGAGCGGCAGCAGGCGGCCCGGGACGCCGACCGGTGGGGGGCGTCCTGCTTCGCGCTGGCCGTCGACACGCCGCACGCCGAGGACCTGCGCGCCACCCTGGACCAGCTCTACGGTCCGTCCACGAGGATCGCCGACGCCTGGGTCTGGCGCCGGTAGCCGGACGGCCGATGTGAGAAAGGGCCCCTTCTCTACCGGAAACGATAAGAAGGGGCCCTTCCGTACACCTCAGACGCGGGGGGCCACCGGCTGGGACGCCTCGATGAACTCCTCGCGCGGGTCGTGCAGCTGGCCGAGCGCGACCACCTCGCGCTTGAGGAAGAACGCCAGCGACCAGTCCACCACGACCCGGACCTTACGGTTGAACGACGGGATCCGGCTCATGTGGTACGTCCGGTGCATGAACCACGCCGGCCAGCCGGTCATCTTGATCCCGTAGACCTGGGCGACGCCCTTGTGCAGGCCGAGGCTGGCCACGCTGCCGGCGTGCTTGTGCCGGTAGTCGACCGGCTCCCGCCCGCGGATCACGTTCGCGATGTTGTCGGCCATCCGGCCCGCCTGACGCACGGCGTGCTGGGCGCTCGGCGAGCAGAAGTTGCCCGGCTCCTTGGTCAGGTCGGGCACCGCCGCGCAGTCGCCGGCGCTCCAGGCGCCCTCGACCACCCGGTCGCCGTCCACGACCTGCAGCGTCGGCAGGCAGGTGACGCGGCGGCGGTCGTCGCGCGGGAAGTCGGTGGCGTCCAGCATCGGCGACGGCTTCACGCCGGCCGTCCAGACGATGGTGTCGGCGCGGAAGCTGTCCCCGTCCGAGAGCTTGACCACCCCGTCGACGCAGGACTCCAGCCGGGTGTCCAGCCGGATGTCCATGTTCCGCTTCAGCAACTGCTGCACCGTGTAGGCGCCCATGTCCCGGTCGACCTCGGGCAGCACCCGCTGGGTCGCCTCGACCAGCACCCAGCGCATGTCCTCCGGCTTGAGCTCCGGGTAGTACCGCAGCGCGTCCCGGGCCATGTCCTCCATCTCGGCGAGCGCCTCGATGCCGGCGTAGCCGCCGCCGACGAACACGAAGGTCAGCGCGGAGCGGCGCAGGTCCGGGTCGGGGGTCACGGCCGCCACGTCGAGCCGGTCCAGCACGTGGTTGCGCAGGTAGATGGCCTCGCCGATGGTCTTGAACCCGATGCCGTGCTCGTGCAGGCCGGGGATCGGCAGCGTCCGGGAGACCGAGCCGGGGGCCACGACGACGTGGTCGTAGGCGATCTCCCGCGGCGGGCCGCTGATCGGCTGCACCGTGGCCACCTTGCGGCCGTGCTCGATGCGGGTGACCGCGCCAGCCACGACCGTGCACCGCCGCAACACGCGCCGCAGCGGCACCACGGAGTGCCGCGGGGAGATGTTGCCCGCGGACGCCTCGGGCAGGAAGGGCTGGTACGTCATGTGCGGCTGCGGGTCGACGACGATGACCTCGGCCTCACGCGAGCTGAGCTTCTTCGACAGGCGCAGGGCGGCGTACAGCCCGACGTGCCCGGCACCGACGACAAGGATCCGCTTCGGATTCACGTCAACTATCTTTCCCCGGGCGGCCCGGCTAATCCCGAGCGATACCCCCTTCTGTGACCCAACACAACACCTGTGAGCTGCACAACGTCTGGTCGCGTCCCGTCATCTGCGACGCATCAGCCACCCCAGCAACGCGCTCACGCCCACCGCGACGAGCAGCCCCGCCACCGTCGCGGCGAGGAAGCCGCGGTCGGTTCCGGCGTCGGCGGCCCGCAGCAGCAGCACCCCGAGCACCGCCGAGGCGAGCAGCACCCCGCCGACCCGGGTGAGCCAGCGCACGACCAGCTCCGGGTCCACCACCGCGTCGTACGGCAGCAGCGCCGCCAGCGCGCACAGCGAGTGCGCCAGGTACAGCGCCGCCGCCACGGCGAGCAGCCGCCAGAGCGCGATCGGCCGCTCGTACCCCTCGGTGGCCAACAGCCAGCCACCCACGGTGACCAGGGCCGCGAAGGTCGGCCACACGCGGCGCGGCCCGATCGCCGGCAGCAACGCCACCACCGCCAGGGCGGCCAGCGACCGCCCGGCGAAGACCTCGGCCGGGTACGCCAGCAGCAGCCCGGCCAGCCCGGCCACGAAGACGCCGACGCGGACCAGCAGCGGCGTGAGGCTGACCCGGTCGGCGGCCGAGCGCGCCGCCCGGGCCCGTTCCGTCACCGCCTCGACCGGGTTCATCGCGCGCCCGCCCTCGGGGCGGTGGCGAGCCTGGCCACGTCCCGCAGGACCTCGTCCAGGCTGCCCGCGCCGGCCCAGCGGACCACCGGCACGCCGTGCTCGCGGAGCTGGCAGATCATGGTGTCCCGGTCCAGCCGCCACAGCCGGAAGGCCACCTCCGACCAGCCCTTGCGGCCCGGCGGGGGCAGGTCGGCGGGGAGCGTGTCCACGGCCACCACGAACCGCCCGGAGCGGGCCATCCGGGCCAGCATCTGCGCGGACCGCTCGTCCAGCAGCGGGGTGAGCACCACCACCAGCGCGTCGGAGGAGAGCAGGTGCGGGCCGAAGACCGGGTCGTACGGCTCGTGCGGCGCCGACTCGGCCTGCACGTCGAGCAGCCACTCCAGCAGCGTCAGGTACTGCCGCCGGCCGGTGGCCGGGCGCAGCCGGCGGGCCGCCGGCCCGTACTCCAGCATCGCCACCCGGTCGCCGCGGTGCAGGTAGTGCTCGCCGATGGCGGCGGCGGCCCGGACGGTGGTGTCCAGCACGGAGGCGGCCCCGCCGACGCCGCCGGAGCGGCCGGCCTCGGCGAGCACATCGAGCAGGATCACCACCTCGGCGTCGCGGTCGGACAGGGTCGCCGCGACGTGCAACTGCCGGGCGCGCAGCGAGACCCGCCAGTCGATGCGCCGCAGCCGGTCGCCGGGGGCGAACACCCGGACCCCGGCCAGCTCGCCGCCCTCGCCCGGGCGGCGGGAGTGGTGCGCCCCGACCAGGCCGGCGGCCCGGGGCATCGCCTCCACCGCCTCGAACGGCTCCGTCTTCGGGTACACCCGGGCCCGCACCGGCTCGGCGATCGTGGCCCGGGACACCAGCAGGCCGCCGGCGGCGGCGACCCGGGCGCCGGCCGGGCCGACCGGGTGCCGGCCCCACCGCCGGGCCGTGCCGGACAGCTCCAGGTCGACGGCGGTGTCCGGGTCGACCACGGTCACGAAGGGACGGTCCACCCCGGTGCGGGACAGGTCCGCCCGGGCGCCGCCCACGCCGGCCCGCCGGACCCACAGCCACGGGGAGACCCGCGTACGGACCACCGCGACGTCGTATCCCACCGTGTCCGGGTTGCCGACCGTGACGGTGGCCGTGAACTCCCCGCCCTCGACCAGGTGCCCCTCGTCGGCGGCCACCCACACCTGCGGCCCCGCGGTCGGCCGGCGGCGCAGCGCGTACGCGGTGCCGAGCGCGAACGGGACGGCGAGCACGACCAGGTCGACGCGGCCGAGCAGCACCCCGGCGATCAGCAGCAGGCCGGTGAGCAGCACCGCCCGGCCGAGCGCCCAGGTGGGGGCCCAGCCCGCCGCCGGCCCCTGTCCGGTCGACACGACGTCAGTGCCCGGCGCCGGCGGCGTAGCTGGGCAGCGCGCCGCTCGCCGGGGCCGGGGTCTGGTCGAGCACCTCACCGACGACGAAGGACGGGTCGACCCGGCGCAGCCACATCTCGGGGCGCAGCGTGATCCGGTGCGCCAGCGCCGGGACGGCCACCTCCTTGACGTCCTCCGGCACCACGTAGTCCCGGCCGGCGAGGACCGCCCGGGCGCGGGCGAGCAGCAGCAGCGCCAGCGAGCCGCGCGGGGACGCCCCGACCAGCACCGACGGGTGCTCCCGGGTCGCGGCGGTCAACTGCACGATGTAGCGGCCGAGGGAGTCCTCCACCACCACGTCCTCCAGGGCGGCCTGCATGGCCCGCAGGGTGGCGGCGTCGACGACCGGCTTGATCTCGGCCTCCTCGCGGCGGCGGGCGATGCGCCGGCGCAGCACGTCCCACTCCTCCTCGTGGTCGGGGTAGCCGAACGACACCCGCAGCAGGAACCGGTCGAGCTGCGCCTCCGGCAGCGGGTACGTCCCCTCGTACTCGATCGGGTTCGCGGTGGCCAGGACGTGGAACGGCTCGTCGAGCCGGTAGGTCACGCCCTCCACGGAGACCTGCTTCTCCTGCATCGCCTCGAGCAGCGCCGACTGGGTCTTCGGCGGCGTCCGGTTGATCTCGTCGGCGAGCAGCAGGTTGGTGAAGACCGGGCCGGCGCGGAACGCGAAGTCGCCGCTGCGCTGGTCGTAGAGGAACGAGCCGGTGACGTCGGCGGGCAGCAGGTCCGGGGTGAACTGGAGGCGGCGGAAGTCCAGGCCGAGGGCCTGGGCGAAGGACCGGGCGGTCAACGTCTTGCCGAGGCCGGGCAGGTCCTCCAGCAGCACGTGGCCGCCGGCCAGGATGCCGGAGAGGACCAGTTCCAGGGCCTCCCGCTTGCCGACCACGACCGAGCCGACCGCGTCCAGCACCGTCCGGGCCAGGCGGCCCACCTCGGCGGCGGGCACGGTCCGGTCCACGTCGTTCATCAAATCTTCTCCAGTTCGGCGACGATCGCCGCGAGCTCGCGCGGCGAGGGGGTACGTCGGGGCGGGGCGTCGAGGAACGCCCACAGCCGGTCGCCCAGCAGGGCGCGGGCGCGGGCCGGGTCCGACTCGCGGGTCACGCCGTGCCGCTGGCGCAGCCGTTCGTCGGCCAGTTCCCCGAGCCGGGGCAGGATCACCTTGGCGAACCGGTCGGGGTTGCCCCCGCACCAGTCCAGCGGGCGTTCCCAGCCGATGACCGCGGCGCGCAGCGCGTCCCGGGCCGTCCAGTGGTAGTGGCCGTCCTCCTCGCCGGCGGGCGCCCGGCCCCCGGCCCGGGGCGGGGGCGGCGGGGTGAGCGCGGCGGTGACCCGGCGCACGGCGAGCAGGGCGAGCACGCCGGCGACGACGATCCAGAGCGAGACCTGCAGGCCGACGGCCCGCAGGCCGGTGACCACCACCGCGGTCAGCGCCCCGGCCGCGGCCAGGGCCTTCAGCACCGAGCGGACCCGCCCGCCCCCGGTCGGCCCGGCCGGCCGCGGGCGTTCCTCCTCGAACGTCAGCAGGTCGTGGATGCTGGTGCTCACGCGCCCACCACCCCGCCCCGGGCGGCGGGCGTCGACTCACCGGCGGCCACGGCGGTCAGCTCGCCGCGCAGCCGACGCAGGGCGGCCCGGGCCTGGTCGCGGGTGCGCTCGCCGACCGGCCGGGTGGCGTACCGGGCCTCGCGGTAGACGTGGGCGAACTCGGCCAGCACGTCGGCGCTGACGATCGCCGGCACCCCCGCCTCGGGATCGCCGCGCAGCAGGCGGGTGACCAGGTCGGTGGGGGTGTCTCCGGCCCGTCGCCGCACCCCGGCCGCGGCGGCGGCCTCCTCCAGGCGTACCCAGCAGGCGATCACGGCGGTGCGCGGGTCCACGTCGGCGTCGTCCAGCTCGACCAGGCCGGCGTCGAGCGCGGCGACCACCTCGCGGGCGGTGCCCTCGGCGGTGCGCCGGGCCCGGCCCTGCGGCAGCGCCCGGCTGGTGCGCCGGGCCACGCCCCGCAGCAGCGTCCACACCAGGTAGCCGAGGGCGACGGCGATCGCCAGGCCGAGCAGGATCAGCGCCACGGTGCCGAGCCACCCGGGGATGTGCGCCCGGGTGCTCTCCCCGGCGTCGCGGGGCTCGGCCGGGAGCGACGGCGGCGCCACGGAGGGGTACTCCGGCACGTACGGGACGTTGTCGACGGCCGGCGGGATGCGGCTGGCCCCGATCGACGAGTGACCGGCGGCGAGCGCGGCGACGGCGAGCAGGACGGTCACCGCCGCGACCGGCCACCACCTGCGCAGCACGCCGAGGTCCATCGCCACCGTCCCATGCCGTCAGTCCACTTCGGCCAGCCGCTTCGCCCGGTCGAACACGTCGTCGAGCATCGCCGGCGTCAACCGCCCGGTGAAGGTGTTCTGCTGGCTGACGTGGTAGCAGCCGAGCAGATCCGGTACGGCCCCGCCGGACCAGTGTGCCCCATGGCCGAACGCCGGTCGCGGGCTGGGCGGGCGGACGCCGTACACCGCGCGCAGCGTGGGCCACCACGCGGCCCAGGCGAACGCGCCCAGCGCGACCACGACGCGCAGGCTCGGCCTGATGAGCGCGACCTCGCGGCGCAGCCACGGGGCGCAGGTGTCCCGCTCGGCCGGCGTCGGCTTGTTGTCCGGCGGCGCGCAGCGCACGGCGGCGAAGATGCGGGTGTCGCGCAGGGCCAGCCCGTCGTCGGCGGCGACGCTGGTCGGCTGGTTGGCCAGGCCGGCCCGGTGCAGCGCGGCGAAGAGCACGTCGCCGGAGCGGTCCCCGGTGAAGATCCGCCCGGTGCGGTTGCCGCCGTGCGCGGCGGGGGCCAGTCCGAGGATGGCGATCCGGGCGTCGGCGGCGCCGAAGCCGGGCACGGGCCGCCCCCAGTACTCCTGGTCCCGGAAGGCCGCCCGCTTCGTCCGGGCGGCCTCCTCCCGCCAGGCGACCAGGCGGGGGCAGGCGAAGCAGTCGCTGATCGCGCGGTCGAGGTCGGGCAGGTCGGTCGCCCGCGCGGCGCGGGCGACCACCTCGCCGGGGGTACGGGGCTCAGCCAAGCTTCGCCCGGAACAGTTCGAGGGTGCGGGCCCAGGCGGTGGCCGCCGCGCGCTGGTCGAAGTGGCCCGGCCGGTCCTCGTTGAAGAACGCGTGCGCGGTGCCCGGGTAGTCGTAGGTCTGGCAGGCGCCGCCGGCCGCCTCGACGGCCCGGCGTACGGTCTGCACGCCCTCGTCGGCGGAGGTGCCGTCCGCCTCGGAGCAGTGGATGAGCGCCGCCTTGCCCGCGTACTCGGCCCAGTCGGTGCGCATGCCCTCCCAGGGCAGCCGGGGGTAGAAACCGGCGGTGGCGACGATCCGCTCGGAGCACGTCCCCGACCAGAGTGCCAGGCTGGCGCCGGCGCAGAAGCCGGCGCAGCCGACCGGGCCGCTGACCTCCGGACGGGCGGCGAGGTACTCCGCGGCGGCGGCGATGTCCGTGGCCGCCTCGTCCATCTGCGTGCTGTTCAGCATCTGCCGGGGCTCACTCGGCCGGCTGGCCGGCCCGCCGTGGCGGAAGTCCGGCGCGAGGGCGACGAAGCCCGCCTCCGCGAAGCGGTCCACCACCGCCCGTACGTGGGGCACCAGGCCCCACCAGTCCTGGATGACGATGACCGCCGGGCTGGCCGCACCGCCGGAGGGTATCGCGAGATACCCCTCGCTCGCCCCTCCGTTGCTGGTGAAGCTCACCATCTCGCCCATCGACCCGTCCTCCTAGCGGTCAGTCATCGTCGGCTGGTCGCAGGGTGTTCCTACGTGCCGGTAGCCTCCCACGCCGCGACGGCCGCCGGAAGACGGCGAAACAGTGGCGTTCACCTCCCGTTGTCCCGCCGGTGACCCCCGGGTACGCCCGCGGCGGCGCGGTCGTCCCGCGCCGCCACCGGCCGGTGCCGGGCCGTTCGGGTCGGGCCGGCATGCGGGGTACGGCCCGTCAGGCCTTCTTCGTCAGGCAGAGCAGGTAGCCGGTGCTGCCCGGCTTGATGTTGTAGAAGAAGTAGCCGTCCTGACCCGGCTGGAGGAACTGCTTGCAAGCCTCGCCCGTCCTGGCCTGGGACTCGCTCTGCCCGTTCACCCGACCGGCCACCGTGTACACCGCCTTGGTCGAGGTGCACGGTACGACCTCGGCGCCGCTGGCGTCCTTGCGCTCGCCGTCGGTCACCTCCGGCAGTTCGGCGAGGCAGTCGCCGGCCTTGGCGTCGGCCGTGGCGTCCTCGTCGAACGCCGCGGCCACGGCGGTGCCGAGCCCGAACTTGAGCGCCGCTACCACGCCGACGGCGAGCAGCGCGGCGGCGACACCGAGCACCTTGCGGGCGACGGACCGCTTCGCCTCCGGCTGCGCGCCGTCCACCTCGGCCTGCTCCGTCCCCTGCCCGGCCGTCGTCGGCGCTGTCTCCTGCCCGGCCGCCGCCGGCCCTGTCGGCCGCTCGGCCGGCTGGTCGGCGGGCCGGGGCGCGTCCTCGGACGACGCGGCGGGGGGCATTGCGACCTGCTCTGACACGGGGATTCCTTCCGTGGGGCGGATGAGCAGACGAAACCGTAGCGATCACCATCGTGGGGCGATGTCCCGTTCGGCTCGTCCGTTCAGCCAATTTCCACCCGAGGTTCACCCGGCCGGGCGCCACGGCACGTCAGGGCGCCGGGAGGACCCGGCGCCCTGACGTGTGACGTGCCCCATAGGTCAGGAGGTGGGCTCCGGCGCCACAGTCGACGCCGAGGCGCCGGCCGTCGGAGCGGGGCGGCCGGTGGGCACGCCGGACGCCGTGGGCGCCCCCGGCGGCGTCGCCGTCCCCGAGGGCTCGGGCAGCGGGCCGACGGGCGGCGCCGGGCTACCGGGCGGCGTCGGACCCGCCCCCGGACCGGACCGGTACGGCGCCTGCTCCGGGCAGTACGGGTAGGTCGGCGCCCCCGGCTGCGGCGCGACGAACCTGTCGGCGCAGTCCGGGTACCCGATCCGGATCGGGTTGCCGTCCTGGTCGAACAGCCGGGCGTTCTCCACGAGCCGCCCCTCGCTGTCGTACACGAAGACGTCCCGGATGAACGGCGCCTCCACCGACGCCGGCTGGTACCCGGAATCGTTCCGGCCCAGCTGTCCATCCGCGTCGGCGAACCCGGCGATCGCGAAGACGGCGAGCACCGCCGTGCCGGCGTTGACCGCGATCCGGGGCCAGCGCCGCAGCTCCGGGGCGCGCCGGCCGAGCCACACCGAGGCGACCACGCAGGCGCCGAGGAGCAGCAGCGCGGCGAGGGTGCTGCCGCCCAGCCTCGGCAGCAGCCCGAACGCCGCGCCCGTGGTGACCGTGGTGATCAGCATGGCGGCCAGGTACCCGCGCAGGACCCACCACGCGGGGCGGAGCAGCCGCAGGTACTCGCTCGCGGAGGCGTACCCCAGGACGGGACCCAACCGGGAGTCGGCCGCGCGCAGCCGGGCGCGCAGCCGGGCCGTGGCGGCCGCGACCCGCTGGTCCAGGTTGCGGGCGGCGGCCGGGCCCCCCGCGCCGGCCGCCGCCCGCAGCTCCGCCGCGTACGCCTCGGGCGCGCCCAGCCGGTCGGCCAGGGGCCCGTCGCCCTCGGCGGCCACCTCAGCGAGGTGCTCCGGCAGGTCCTCGGTCAACTCGTCGCGGACGGCCGGCGGCAGATCCGCCAGGGCGGCCCGGACCCGGGCCACGTACTCCGCGATCTCCTGCTCCATGACGGTCATGCCGCCGCCCCCCGATCGTCGAGCAGACTGTCCATGGTGGTGGCGAACGAACGCCAGAGCTTGCCGGAGCGGGTCAACTGGTCCCGGCCGGCGGCGTTGAGCGAGTAGTACTTGCGGTGCGGGCCGGACTCGCTCGGCACGACGTACGTGGTCAGCAGGCCGGCGGCGAAGAGCCGGCGCAGCGTGCCGTAGACCGAGGCGTCGCCGACCTCCTCCAGCCCGGCCTCGCGGAGCCGGCGCAGGATGTCGTACCCGTAGCCGTCCTCCTCCCGGAGCACGGCGAGGACGGCGAGGTCCAGCACGCCCTTCAACAGCTGGGTGGTATCCACGCATCACACACTACTGTGCATTGCGAAATACCGTCAACGAACGCGGCCGGCAGCGGTACCGGCGCGGCACTCGCGGCGGCAGCCTCCGGCACCACCGCCAGCTGCATCACGCACAGTAATCCAGCGGCGGACGCGGCCACCGCCCTTCGCCCCCTTTGCTCTGCACCCAAGGAGGCGACACCGCCGTGAACAGGGGCGGTAGAAGCCATCCGCCTCCCCAAAGATTGCGGCGGGGTCACGCAGCGTGCCTGCCGCGTCTGCGGGTGCAGAGCAAAGGGGGCGGCGGGCGGGGGGCGGCGGGCGACGCCAGCGCCTGAGGAACCCGCGTTGTCGGCGATGTGGGGTGGTCGGGGTGGCCTGGATACCGCGATGCCGCCGATGTGGCGGTGGCGCCGATGTGGCGGTGGCGCCGATGTGGCGGTGGCGCCGATGTGGCGGTGGCGCCGCGGCTAGGCCAGGCTCCAGGCGATGCCGTCGAGGATGTCGTGCTCGGAGGCGACCACGGACGGCATCCCGGCGCGTTCCATGATCACGCGGAGCACCAAGGCGCCCGCCCCGATCACGTCGGCCCGCCCCGGGTGCATCGCCGGGATCGCCAGCCGCTGCTCGCGGCTCTTGCCCAGCAGGTCGGCGGTCACCCGGGCCACCTCGTCGTAGGACACGCGGGCGTGGTGGATGCGCTCGGGGTCGTACCCGGGGAGCCCCTCCGCGACGGCGACCACGGTGGTGACCGAACCGGCGAGCCCGACCAGCGTGGCGGCCTCCCGCCCCGGCACGGCCGCCAGCGCGCGGTCCACCGCGGCGGCGATGTCGGCCTGCGCGGCGGCGATCTGGTCCAGGCCCGGCGGGTCGCCGTGCAGGTGCCGCTCGGTCATCCGGACGCAGCCGACGTCCACCGAGATCGCGGCCCGCACGCCGCCCTCGCGGGTGCCGACCACGAACTCGGTCGACCCGCCGCCGATGTCGACGACCAGGTACGGCGGCTGCGCGTCGGCCGGCAGGCCCCGGACCGCGCCGGTGAACGAGAGCCGGGCCTCCTCGTCGCCGGTGACCACCTCCGGGCCGACGCCGAGGGTCTGCTCCACCATCGCCCGGAAGTCCCCCGCGTTGGAGGCGTCCCGGGACGCCGAGGTGGCGCACATCCGCACCCGCTCCGCGCCCAGCTTCTCGATGTCGGCCGCGTACGAGGCCAGCACGACCCGGGTCCGCTCGATCGCCTCCGGGGCGAGCCGGCCCGTCCGGTCGACGCCCTGGCCGAGCCGGACGATCTCCAGCCGCCGGACCAGCTCGCCCAGCGGCGAGTCCGGCCCGGCGTCCGGGCCGGGCAGGTCGGCGACCAGCAGTCGGATCGAGTTGGTCCCGCAGTCGATGGCGGCCACGCGCGTCGTCACGGCAGCAACCCTACGGCAGCGGGCCGGGTGTGGCCGGCCGAGCCGCCTCCCCGGGCGGGCGGAACCGGGCCGCCCCACAAACCCGGAGTGCCTCGGTAGCCGGAAGCGCCCCGGCCGCGGGCGGGCCGGCGCCGCCGCGGCGGCGCACGAGGTCCGGCAACCAGCCGAGAAGGCCGACGAGCAGCAGCGCCGACAGCAGCGGCAGTCGCCACCACCAGCGCACCGTGGCCGGCGGCGGGTCCGGCGGCGCGGCCACCCACGGCCGGGCGGTCTTCGACCAGGCCAGGAACGCGTCGCCGACCGGGAGCGCGCCGAGGGCGTACCGGCGGGTCCACGGGGTGTCGACGGGCAGGCCGACCAGCTCGCCGTAGTTCGCCAGCGCCCCGGCGAGCGCGGCGTCGCCCTGGGACTGCGCGACGCCGAGGGCGACCACGGTGGCCGACAGGCTCACCCCGAGCACCAGCGGGCCGGAGTCGACGTCGCCCGCTCCCGTCATGCCGTCCGGGTACTCGCGCACGGCCGGGCCGAGCCCGAGCGGCGCGGCCACGTACCGGTCGCGGAAGCGCAGGTACTGCTCGCGGGCGAACGCCGGGTCGACGTCCACCAGGAACCGCTGGATGACGCTCTGCGAGGTGGCCCGGGCCACCTCGGCCGGGGCGCCGGTGGCCAGGTCCACCCGGTGCGGCAGCAGCCTGGTACGCGGGTCCAGGCGCTGCCGGACGCCGTCCAGCCAGCGCGCCACGGTCGGCGCGAAGCGGGGCGGCAGCAGCGCGTCGTGCAGCCGCAGCGAGGCCACGGCCACGGTGGAGTCCACCGGCCACGCCTGCCCCGGGTACGCGGCCAGGTACGGCGACGCCGACGCGTCGAACGCGGCCCCGATGGCGGCCGACGCCTCGGCGAAGCGGCGCACCTCGGCCGGGTCGCGGCCGGCCGCCGGTTGCAGGGCCAGCACGCCGCCGCGCAACCAGTTCGTCCAGCCCTGCCAGAAGATCCCGTACGCGGGGACGAGCCCGGCGTCGAACGGGGCCCGCCCGGCGGGCGACTCCAGCCGCGCGAGCGCCCAACGGGCCTCCCGCAGCGCCGTCCCCCGCCGCACCGCCGGCGCCCGCAGACCCAGCTCGACGTGGGCCAGCCCGTACAGGGCGTGGGTGAAGAAGTAGCCTCCGGGAACAGCGCCTGCGCGTCCTCGCCCGCGCCGTCGTCGAGCGCGGCACGCAGGAAGGCGAGCTGCCGGGCCACCCCCGGCGGCTGACCGGCCGGGCCGGCGGTGGCCGGCGCGACCAGGCGTACCGCCCCGGTCAGGGCGACGGCGCTCAGCAGCACGGCGCACACCCGACGCACGATCCCGCTGCTCGCCGGCTTGGTCGCCGCCCGGGTACCCATACCCGTCAGGATGCCGGACGTGATCAAGCATGCCCCTACAGGCGCAGCAGCATCCGGGTGTTGCCCAGGGTGTTCGGCTTGACCCGTTCCAGGTCGAGGAACTCGGCGACGCCCTCGTCGTACGAGCGCAGCAGCTGCTCGTACACCGGCTGCGGCACGGGCGCGCCGTCGATCTCACGGAAGCCGAACCCGCCGAAGAACCGGGTCTCGAAGGTGAGCACGAAGATCCGGGCCACCCCGATCTCCCGGGCCGCCTCGATCAGCTCGGCGACGAGCCGGTGCCCGATCCGCCGCCCCCGGTACGCCGGGTCCACGGCGACCGTGCGGATCTCGGCCAGGTCCTCCCACATGACGTGCAGCGCCCCGCAGCCGACCACCGCCCCGTCGGGCGCGACCGCGACGCGGAACTCCTGCACGTCCTCGTACAGCGTGACGGTGGCCTTGCTGAGCAGCCGCCGGTCGTCGGTGTAGGTGTCCACCAGCCGCCGGATGCCGCGCACGTCGGAGGTGCGGGCGCGGCGCACCACGACGTCGTCGGTGGTCACGGCTGCCCCGGCACGTCCACGCAGGGGCCGGCCGTCCACCACTTCTCCACCAGCGCCAGCGTCTCGTCCCCGAACGGGTTGACCCCCGGGCCGGCGCCGAGCGCGTGGCCCAGGTGCACGTGCAGGCACTTCACCCGGCCGGGCATGCCGCCGGCGGAGATGCCGGCGATCTCCGGCACCTCGCCGATCGCCTCACGGCGGGCCAGGTAGTCCTCGTGCGCCGCCCGGTACCGGGCGGCCAGCTCCGGGTCGGCGGCCAACCGCTCGGCCATCTCCTTCATCAGCCCGGCGGACTCCAGCCGGCTGCACGCGGCGGTCGCCCGGGGGCAGGTCAGGTAGAACAGCGTCGGGAACGGCGTCCCGTCGGCCAGCCGGGGGGTCGTCTCGACGACGTCGGGCAGGCCGCAGGGGCAGCGGTGGGCCACCGCCCGGGTGCCGCGGGGCGGGCGTCCGAGCTGCGCGGCCACCGCGGCCAGGTCGGCCTCGGTGGCCGGTTCCCGTCGCGGCGGGGGTACGGAGCCCGCCGCCGGCTCCTGCGGTGGTACGACAGTCACGGTGCCCATCTTTCGTCGGTGCTGGATCGGGTGGTCAGCCGGCGGGGCGCTCGGCGTTCGCGGCCTGGACGCTGGACCACAGGGTGTCGTACCAGGGTTCCGGGTCCGTGGGCGGTGCGGGCGGGGCACCGCCGGCGGCGTCCCGGGCCGCGCCCTCCGGGTCGTACAGCACGATCACCGGCACCTCGCCGGGGTAGACCATGCCGAAGCGCTCCCGGGCCTGGATGCGGATGTACTCTTTGTCGCGCCACTTGGCCGCCCGGTCCGACAGCTTGGCGATGTGCTCGCGCTGGGCCTCCTGGGACGCCTGCATCCGCTCGATGTCGGCCTGCTGGTCGAGGTAGACCCGGACCGGGTAGGTGTACGCGAGGGCGAGCGCGATCAGCACCGCGAACAGCACGGTGGCGCGCCCGGTGAACCGTCGGGGGTGGGGTGCGGAGATCCGCTTGACCCCGCCGCCGGCCCCCGTACGACGGGCCGCGGCGGGACGGTTCGCGGAGCGTACCCCGTCGGTGGCCCGCACCGTGCTGGGCGACCGGCCGGCGGCGCGCTGATCCGCGCGGACGCCGTCGCGGGCCGACCCGCGCGCGCGGGCCCCGCCCGGCCGGCCGGGGTGACCCGGCCGGCGGACGGGGCGCTGACCGTTCGGCGTGCGCCGCTGCTGCATCGACACCCCTCCCCCGAAGGCTGCCCGTCTCAGGCGGAACGGTAACGCGGGAACGCGCCCGCCCCGGCGTACCGCGCCGCGTCGGCCAGCTCCTCCTCGATGCGGAGCAGTTGGTTGTACTTGGCCACCCGGTCCGAGCGGGCCGGGGCGCCGGTCTTGATCTGGCCGCAGCCGGTGGCGACCGCCAGGTCGGCGATGGTGGTGTCCTCGGTCTCGCCGGAACGGTGGCTCATCATGCACGTGAAGCCGGCCCGGTGCGCCAGGTCCACCGCGTCCAGGGTCTCGGTGAGGGAGCCGATCTGGTTCACCTTGACCAGGACGGCGTTCGCCGCCTTCTCCGCGATGCCGCGGGCGATGCGCTGCGGGTTGGTGACGAACAGGTCGTCGCCGACGATCTGGATCCGGTCGCCGACCGCGGCAGTCAGCGTGGCCCAGCCGCTCCAGTCGTCCTCGGACAGCGGGTCCTCGATGGACACGATCGGGTAGTCGCCGATGAGCTTGGTGTAGTAGTTGCTCATCTCCTCGGCGGACTTGGCGCTGCCCTCGAAGGTGTACGTGCCGTTGTCGAAGAACTCGGTGGCGGCCACGTCGAGCGCGAAGACGATGTCGGTGCCGAGCCGGTAGCCGGCCTTCTCGACCGCCTCGGCGATCAGGTCCAGCGCGGCGGCGTTGGTGGGCAGGTTCGGGGCGAAGCCGCCCTCGTCGCCGAGCCCGGTGGAGAGGTCCTTCTTCTTCAGCACGGACTTCAGCGCATGGTAGACCTCGGTGCCGGAGCGCAGCGCCTCGCGGAAGCTGGGCGCGCCGATCGGCGCGATCATGAACTCCTGGATGTCGACGTTCGAGTCGGCGTGCGCCCCACCGTTCAGGATGTTCATCATCGGCACCGGGAGCAGGTGCGCGTTCGGGCCGCCCAGGTAGCGGAAGAGGCTCAGCTCGGCGCTGCCCGCCGCGGCCTTCGCCACCGCCAGCGAGACGCCGAGGATGGCGTTCGCGCCCAGCTCGGCCTTGTTGTCGGTGCCGTCGATGTCGAGCATCTTCTGGTCGATCAGCCGCTGCTCGCTGGCCTCGTAGCCGACCAGCTCGTCGACGATCCTGTCCTCGATGTTGGCGACCGCCTTCTTGACACCCTTGCCCTGGTAGCGGTCGGCGTCACCGTCGCGCAGCTCGATCGCCTCGAAGGCGCCGGTGGAGGCGCCGGACGGCACCGCGGCGCGGGCGATCGTGCCGTCGTCGAGCCCGACCTCGACCTCGACCGTCGGGTTGCCCCGCGAGTCGAGAATCTCCCGGGCGACGATTCCCTCGATGGTTGCCACTGAGTCGCTCCTCGTTTGTGTGTTCCGGTCCGGTATGGGCCGCGACGGTGCGGCTGAGGCAGGTGTTGAACGCAGCGTATCGGGCGACGGTCCGGCGTACCGCGTCGGTCGGCGCACCCGCCGGGGCCGCACGTCGGACATTCCCGTATTCTCGTGCCTCAACCGACAACCGGTTTGCGCGACGTGGCGCCGATCGACAAGGCTGGTCGACATGCCCGCCGCCTCGACGCCGTTCCGCGCGCTCGCACTGTCGGTCATCGCGTCGCTCACCGTCACCGGCTGCCAGGCCCTGGACGACGCGGGACGGGCGATCGGGCGGGCGGACCTGGTCAACGACCTCGCCGCCCGGCTGGACCAGGCGCTGGAGCTGACCTATTCCGCCGACTACCAGCTCCCCGCCGGGCGGACCGCCTCGATCGTCCAGGCCCAGGACCCGGCCCGCTCGGCGTACACCTGGCCGGGCGGGAAGCTGACCGTCACCGTCGAGGTCACCGCCCAGTGCGAGACCGACCGGGCCAGGGCGGTCTGCACGCTGCTCGCCCCGCCCGCGCCGAACGCGAAGCCCGCGGTGGCCCTGTTCGCTGAGGCGAAGCGGCGCGGCCTGGCCACCCCGCCGGTGGTGGTGGGGCTGCTCACCGAGGCCGCGCTCGACCCGCAGGCGGTCATCACGCAGAGCGACACCACCCTCGCCGGCCACCACGCCACCTGCGTCGACGTACGCCGCTCGGCCGGCGACTTCTCCGCCTGCGTCACCAACGAGGGCGCGCTCGGCAGCTTCACGGGCGAGCTGGACGGCTCGCCGGTGGAGCTGGCGCTGACCCGCTGGTCCGAGCAGATCGACGGGGCCAGCTTCGAGCTGCCGCCCGGGGCCGGCGTGGTGGACCGCCGCTCCGCCAACCCGTGACCCCGCCGGTGGAGCCCGCCACCCCGCGACCTGCTGGCGCCGCATCCGCCGCTCGGGTGGCCGGTCCGGCGCCCGGCTTCGCCGGCACGTCGGCCGCCGGGTTCGCACCGGGGGCGGACCGGCCCGGGCCACCCGTGCCCGACGACCTCGCCCTGCTGGTCGCCGGCAGGAAGCTGCTGACCGGCCCGGACGGCCGGTTCCCCCGGGTGGCCGAGCTGCCCGCCGACACCGCCTGGGTGCCGCTCGGCACGCTGGACGGGGTGCCGGCCTGGGGCGCGGAGGCGACCGAGGCCGGGCACGGGCCGGCAGAGCGCGACGACGACCGCCGCTGGCGGGGGTGGCGGGAACTCGTCGCCGAGCTGCCCGGACCGCAGGCCGACCTGGCCGGGCGGGCGCTGGCCGTGCTCACCTTCCGGCGCACCCACCGGTGGTGCGGCGCGTGCCGGGCCGAGCTGGTCGACGTGCCGGGCGAGACCGCCCGGCGCTGCCCGGACTGCAAACTGACCGTGTTCCTGCCGCTCTCCGTGGCGGTGCTGGTGGCGATCACCCGACCCGGCCGGGCCGGTGGCCCCGACGAGCTGCTGCTGGTCCGGCACGCGTACGGGCCGACCGAGCTGTGGGCGCTGGTCGCCGGGTTCGTGGAGGCGGGCGAGTCGCTGGAGGCGGCCGCCCAGCGCGAGGTGGCCGAGGAGGTCGGGCTGGCCATCGGGCGTCCCGCCTACGTCGACAGCCAGCCCTGGGCGATGTCCGGGCCGGGCACGCTGCTCGCCGGCTTCACCGCCACCGCCGCCGACCCGGCCGCCGAGCCGGTCGTCGACGGCCGGGAACTGGCGCAGGCCCGCTGGTTCCCGCTCGACGCGCTGCCGCCGGAGCTGCCGCCGGCGTACTCGATCTCGCGGTGGCTGATCGACCACCTGGCCGTCCGGCGCCCCGGGCGCTGACGCCTCCGCGCGGCCCGGCCGTCAACAAGGGCCCCCTTCCATGGGGCCCTGCCCTACAGCTCAGACGCCGAGCAGGGCGCGCAGGTGGCGCGGAGGCGGGCAGTCGTGGGCGAGCATCGCGTCGTGCCACTCGCGGACCGACACCCCGGCGGGGCGGAGCGCGGCGATCTCGGCCACCTCGCTGTACCCGACGAAGTAGGTGGAGAGCTGGGTGGAGGTGAGCAGCGCCCGGCGCCACTTGACGGCCGCCTCGCCCTCCTCCTGGAAGCCCCGCTCGGTCATCAGCGCCATCGCCTCGGACTCGGGCAGGCCCTCGCAGTGCACCAGCTGGTCGAGCAGCGCGTTGATGGTCATCCGCAGCTGCATCTTGAGCTGCTGCAACCGCACGGGCAGCCCGCCGAAGCCGAGCTTGGCCATCAGCTCCTCGGCGTACACCGCCCAGCCCTCGATGAACGGCCCGGACTCGGCCAGCGCCCGCACCCGGGTGCCGCCGGCGTACCGGCGGGCGTGGGCGAGCTGGAGGAAGTGCCCGGGCATCGCCTCGTGCACGGTCAGGTTGCGGATCATGTGGTCGTTGTACTCGCGGTAGAACGACTCGACCCGGGCCGCCGGCCAGTCCGCCGGGGTGGGCGCGATGCAGTAGAAGGTCGGCAGGGCGGCCGTCTCCAGCGGGCCGGGCGCGTCGCAGTACGCCACCGCCACCCCGCGGGCGAACTCCGGCATCTCCTGGATGACGCACGGGTCGTCGACGAGGGTCACCAGGTCGTGCGCGCGGACGAAGTCGGCCGCCTCGTCGAGCGCGACCGAGGCGAGATCCACGATGGTGGCGTCGTCCGGGTGCTCGGCGGCCAGCAGGTCCAGCGCCCGGCGTACCGTCTCGTCGTCGGCCGGCCCGCCGACCAGCTCGACGGCCGTTTCCCGGATCTCGGCGGTGACCCGGTCCAGGTTGGCCCAGGCCCGGCGGAGCACCTCGGCGGCGCCCAGCTCCGTGTCGAGGGCGTGCCAGAGCCGGGCCTCCCACAGTCGCCGGCCCAACCGGGGATCCCGCCCCGCCGCGTCGGCGGCCACGCCGGCGCGCAGCCAGGCGACGAACTCCTCCAGCGCGGCGATCGCGGCGGTGGCCGCCGGCTCCACCCGGTCGTACAGCGCCGGTGCCTCGGCCAGCAGCCCCGGCACCTCGTCGCGGATCAGCGCCGCCGTGCCGGTGAACTGCCCGACCGCCGTCTCGGCGTGGACCCGCGGCATGTCGCGCAGCGTCGCGCGGGCGGTGGCCAGGGCGTCCGGTACGGCGGCGAGCCGGCCGGCGAGGTGGGTCAGCCGCACCTCGGCCGGGGCGTACGGGCGGGCGAGCAGGGCGTGCAGCAGCGGACCGGGGTTGTGCCGCAGCGGGTCCCACTCGTACGCCCGGATCTCGGTCGACTCGAACAGCTCCCGGTCGACCAGGGCGCTGAGCAGGGCGTGGTCGACCCGCTCCTCGATGTCGAGGGAGTCCGGGTCCAGTTCGGAGAGTGCGTTCGCGGCGTCGGTCAGCATCGCCCGGTCGGCGGCCACCGCCTCGGCCGACAGGTCGGGCAGCCGGTCGTCGGCCCGATGATCCCCGGCCCACGACGCCAACTGGGGCCGACTGTCCAGCAACGCATCGACCACGTTCTCCGCGAGCACGGGAAAGGACTCCACACCTCGACCCTACCGACCGCCCCCGACTCTTCCGCCGATCATGGAGTTGACGGGGCGAAATGTCCGGCTCACCGCCGCCAACTCCATGATCAACTAGCCTCCGTCGCTGGGGGGACGGCCCCGCGCTCCGCCGTGCGGACCGCCTCCGCGTACGACAGGGCGGCGCGGCGGAGAGCGGCCTCCGGGTCCAGGTCCGCCTCGCGGGCGGCGGCGACCGCGGCGAGCAGACTCGCGCCGAGGCGGGCCTCCGGGTCCACCTGGGACTCGGCGAGCGGCGGCGGGACGGCCAGCCCGGCCCGGCCGGCGCGCTGCAGGATCTTGGCGGCCAGGGCGAGCGCGGGCAGGCTCGGGGCGATGCCGTCCAGCACGGACTCGCGAGCCTTCTCGGCCCGCTTGATCCGCTCCCAGGTGGCCGTGATGTCGTCCAGCGTGCCCGCCTCCGCCCCGGCGAAGACGTGCGGGTTGCGCCGCACCATCTTGTCGACCAGAGTGCCGGCCACGTCGTCGACGTTCCACCGCTCGCCCTCGGGCAGATCCTCGGCCAGCCGGGCGTGCAGCAGCACCTGGAGCAGCACGTCGCCCAGCTCCTCGCGGAGCGCGTCGGTGTCGTCGGCGCCGATCGCATCGTACGCCTCGTAGCACTCCTCGATCAGGAACGGGGCCAGGCTCCGGTGGGTCTGCGCCCGCTTCCACGGGTCGCCCCCCGGCGAGGCCAGCCGGTCCATCACCTCGACCGCGTCGAGCAGCCGGGCGCCCGGCGGGTCCCACGAGCCGTACATCAGCTCCAGCTCGGCCAGGCCGGGCTCGCGGGCCAGCCGCAGGCCCAGCTCCCGCGCCAGCGCCTCGTCGCCCGCCGGGCCCGCCAGCCAGACCACGACGCCCTGCGCCGCCGCCGCGTCCAGCAGGGCCTGCGTGGCCGGGCCGTCCACCACGGTCACCGCGCCGCCCGCCGCCCGCACCGCCGCCGTCAGCGGGCTCTCCGCCCCGGCCAGCACCGGGTTGCCGCGTACGGCGTCCCAGGCGGCGGCGGTCAGCAGCCCGGCCGGCAGCCGGGGCGAGGTGACCAGGAGGACGATCCGGGCGGTCATGCCCCGGCTGCCGCCGACGCCGCCGGGTTCTGCGGGGTGGAGATGTCGGTGACCGGGCCGTCGTGGTCGATGTACGGCAGCGAGTAGAAGACCAGCGCCTGGCCGGTGCTGACCACCGACGGCACGCCGATCGGCCGGTACCTCGGGTTGATCGACGCACCGGCCCGCTGCGCCTCCTCGCGCAGGGCGGAGCTGAGCGCGGTCGCGGCGCGGACGAAGCCGCCCTCGCCGAACGCCTGCCGGACCTGGGCCACGGTCAGCCCCGAGTTGATCGCCCCGGTCTTCTCGATGGCGTGGTAGACCGCCATGAGCGCGTCGTCGCTCAGCTCGGCCGGGGGCAGGCTGGCGCCCAGGACCTGGGAGATGTCGATCCACTCGGCCCAGAGCCTGGCGTACTCGGCCTCCGCGGGCACCCGGAGCTGCGGCGCCAGCTGCTCCGGCGTGACCTGGTCGGGCACCGTGGCGCCCTTCGCGGCGACCACCCGCCGGCCCAGCTCGATGCTGACCAGCAGGTTCAGCACGTCCTGCCGGGTCACCGCGGCGCGCTGCTGCTCCGGCGGCGGGGTGGCGCCGGTCTGCGCGGCCTGGGCGCGGACGGCGGCGCCGTACGTCGCCTGGACGTCGTCGTAGATGTCGTCCACCCGGGCGACCGAGTACGTCGTGTCGCCGACGTACGCGGCGACGCTCGGCGCGGACCTCCCGCACGCACCGAGGGAGAGGACACCGAGGGCCGCGACGGTGGCGGCGGCGATGAGACGGCGAGCACGCATGACGGTCACTCTCTCATGCGTCCGCACCGGTTGTGACGCCGCCCACCAGGAACGTGCCGGTCACCGGGCCCGCGGGGCCGACGCGGCACCGCCTACCGGGCGCGCCGGGCCGACGCGGCACCAGCTACCGGACGCCGGGCCGACGCGGCACCGCCTACCGGGCGCCCGCCCCGGCCGGCTGCGCCGCCCGCACCTCCCCCAGAACGTCGACGAGCAACTGCGCGCACCACTCCAGCAGGGCCTGGTCGCGCAGCGGCTCGCCGCCCACCCGACGGGTGCTCGGGCGGGGCACGCTGACCTGGTCGGCCGCCTGCTTGTAGACCGCGTCCGGGTGGTAGCGCTTGAGCCGCAGCTGCTTCGAGTCGGGCAGCGGCAGCGGGCTGAACCGGATGTGCTTGCCCTGCATCGAGACGTCGGTGAGGCCGTACCGGCGGGCCAGCAGCCGGAACCGCGCCACCGCGACCAGGTTCTGCACCGGGGCGGGCGGCTCGCCGTACCGGTCGGTCATCTCCGCGACGACCTCGCGCAGCCGTTCGGAGTCGCGCGCCTCGGCGAGCTTGCGGTACATCTCCAGCCGCAGCCGCTCCACCCCGACGTAGTCGTGCGGCAGGTGCGCGTCGACCGGGAGATCAATTCGGACGTCTTCCACCGTGCCGTCGGACTCCTGGCGCTCGCCCTTGAACGCCTGCACCGCCTCGCCGACCATCCGCACGTACAGGTCGAAGCCGACGCCCTCGATGTGGCCGGACTGCTCGCCGCCGAGCAGGTTGCCCGCGCCGCGGATCTCCAGGTCCTTCATCGCCACGTACATGCCGGCGCCCAGCTCGGTGTGCTGCGCGATGGTCGCCAGCCGCTCGTGGGCGTGCTCGGTGAGCGGCTTCTCCGGCGGGTAGAGGAAGTACGCGTACGCCCGCTCCCGGCCCCGGCCGACCCGGCCGCGGATCTGGTGGAGCTGGGCCAGGCCGAGCAGGTCGGCGCGCTCCACGATCAGGGTGTTGGCGTTCGGGATGTCGATGCCGGACTCCACGATCGTGGTGCAGACCAGGACGTCGAACTCCTTCTCCCAGAAGCCGACCATCACCTTCTCCAGCGCGTCCTCGCTCATCTGGCCGTGCGCCACCGCGACCCGCGCCTCGGGCACCAGCTCGCGGATGCGCCGGGCCGCCCGGTCGATCGACTCGACCCGGTTGTGCAGGTAGAACACCTGCCCGTCGCGCAGCAGCTCGCGGTGGATGGACGCCGCCACCTGCCGGTCGTCGTACGCCCCGACGAAGGTGAGCACCGGGTGCCGCTCCTCCGGCGGGGTGGCGATGGTGGACATCTCCCGGATGCCGGTGATCGCCATCTCCAGGGTCCGCGGGATCGGGGTGGCCGACATGGCCAGCACGTCGACCGAGGCGCGCAGCGTCTTCAGGTGCTCCTTGTGCTCGACGCCGAAGCGCTGCTCCTCGTCGATGATGACCAGCCCCAGCGACTTGAACCGGGTGGCCGCCTGGAGCAGCCGGTGGGTGCCGATGACGATGTCGACGGTGCCGTCCGCCACCATCGCCAGGGTCTGCTCGGACTCCTTCGGCGTCTGGAACCGGGACAGCTGCCGGATGGTGATTGGGAACTGGCTCATCCGCTCGAAGAACGTGTTGTAGTGCTGCTGCACCAGCAGGGTGGTGGGCACCAGCACCGCCACCTGCTTGCCGTCCTGCACCGCCTTGAACGCCGCCCGCACCGCGATCTCGGTCTTGCCGTACCCGACGTCGCCGCAGATCAGACGGTCCATCGGGACGGTCTGCTCCATGTCCCGCTTGACCTCCTCGATGGCGGCGAGCTGGTCCGGCGTCTCCTGCCAGGGGAAGGCGTCCTCCAGCTCCCGCTGCCACGGGGTGTCCGACCCGAAGGCGTGCCCCTTGGACGCCTTGCGGGCGGCGTAGAGCTGGATGAGCTGCGCGGCGATCTCGCGCACCGCCTTGCGGGCCCGGGCCTTGGACTTCTGCCAGTCCGCGCCGCCCATCTTGTGCAGGGCCGGCTGCTCCCCGCCGACGTACCGGGAGAGCTGGTCGAGCTGGTCGGTGGGGACGAACAGCCGGTCGCCGGGCTGGCCGCGCTTGCTCGGGGCGTACTCGATGACCAGGTACTCGCGGGACGCGCCGTTGACCGTGCGCTGCACCAGCTCGACGTACCGGCCGATGCCGTGCTGCTCGTGCACCACGTGGTCGCCGGCCCGCAGCTCCAGCGGGTCGATGGTGTTGCGCCGCCGGCTCGGCAGCTTGCGCATGTCCCGCGTCGAGGTGCCCCGGCCGCCGGTGACGTCGTCGCCGGTGAGCAGCACGAACCGGGACGCCTCGGCGACGAACCCGGCGATCAGCCGGCCGCAGGTGACGACCAGCTCGCCGGGGCCGGGCGGGGCGGTCACCTCCTCGGTGAACCGGGCGCCCAGGCCGGCGTCGCGCAGCACCTCGACGGCCCGCTGGGCGGGGCCGTGCCCCTCGAACACCAGCGCGGTCGACCAACCGTCGCCGGCCCAGCGCTTGAGGTCCTCGACCACTCGGCCGGTCTCGCCGTGGTACAGCGGGGCGGGCTGGCCGGCCAGGGTCACCACGATCGCGTCGTCGGGGGTCACGTCGACCTCGCTCGGCGCGTCCTCCCACGGCTGCCGGGCCGGCGTCGCCTCCGCTGCGACCAGGCCGAACGGGGCGACGGTCCACCAGGGCTGGCCGAGGGCGCGGGCCGCGGCGCGCACGTCGGCCAGGGTGCGGAAAGCGGCGGCGCCGAGGTCGACCGGGGCCTGGCCGCCGACCGCGGCGGCGGCCCAGCTCGCCTGGAGGAACTCCTCGGAGGTACGCACCAGGTCGTGCGCCCGGGTGCGGATCCGCTCCGGGTCGCAGAGCAGCACGTGGGTGCCGGCCGGCATGCAGTCGAGCAGCAGCTCCAGCGCGTCGGGGCCGACCAGCGCCGGGGCGAGCGACTCCATGCCCTCGACCGGTACGCCCCCGGCCAGCTTGTCTAGGATCTCGGCCAGCTCGGGGTGGTCCACCGCGAGGGCGGCGGCACGCTCCCGCACGTCCGGGGTGAGCAGCAGTTCCCGGCACGGCGGCGCCCAGAGCAGCGGCACGGTCTCGATGGTCCGCTGGTCGGCGACGGCGAAGGTGCGGATCTCCTCGACCTCGTCACCCCAGAACTCGACCCGGGACGGGTGCTCGTCGGTGGGCGGGAAGACGTCGAGGATGCCGCCGCGCACGGCGAACTCGCCGCGCTTGGTGACCAGGTCGACCCGGGCGTACGCCATGTCGGCGAGCCGGCGGGCGACGGCCTCCAGGTCGGCCTCGTCGCCGGCGGCGAGCCGCACCGGTTCCAGGTCGCCGAGGCCCTTGAGCTGCGGCTGGAGCAGCGAGCGGACCGGTGCGACGACCACCCACAGCGGCCCGGTGCGGCCGTGCGCGTCGACGGCGTCCGGGTGGGCGAGCCGGCGCAGCACCGCCAGCCGCCGGCCGACCGTGTCGGAGCGGGGCGAGAGCCGCTCGTGCGGCAGCGTCTCCCAGGACGGGTACACGGCCACCTGCTCGGCCGGCAGCAGGCTGCCCAGCGCCGAGGCCAGGTCGTCCGCCTCCCGGGTGGTGGCGGTCACGGCCAGCACGGGCCGGCCCGCCCCGCCAGCGGACTCGTCCGCGGCGACGGCTGCCACCGCGAACGGGCGCAGCGCCGTCGGCGCGGTCAGGTCCAGCCCGTCGACCTGGGCGGCACCGGAGCGCGCCAGGTCACGCGCCCGGGCCAGCCCGGGGTCGGCCAGGGCGGCGGCGAAGAGTCCGGTGAGCATCTCGAGATCACTTCCAGGAGGTCGGCGCACGACGACGACCCCGCGTCCGGCCGGACGGGGGGTTCCACGACCACCAGCCTATCCCCGCCCCCCGGCCCTGCCCGGTACTCGGCCCACCACGCCGGGGCCGCTCGGGGTTCGCCGTTCGCCGTTCGCGCCCGTTCGCCGACATGGCGGTGTCCGAGCGCGCCGGATGCCGCCATGTCGGGGAACTGGAGTCGATCACTGCAAGGCTCACGCGGCGTGCAGCGCTCCCGGATCGAGCTGACGCACCAACCGCTGGGACAGGCGGGCCAGCGCACGGGACTGGGCCAGGTCGACCGGCCAGCGTTCGACGTCCGAGCCCGCGGAGAGTTCCAGCAGGAGGCCGGACGGCGGGATCTCCCCGACATCCATCCGCCACAGGCCGATCCCGACCTGGATCACCTCGTCCCCTCGGACGGCGGTGCCGACCAGGCGGGACAGGTGCAAATCGTTCGGGCCGGCACAGTCCGGGCCACGCAGGCACCACGGCGGATAGCCGGTGTTCGATAGATTGCTGATGGGCCGGGGGTCCTTCCCGGTCAAGGCCCGGGGAGCGGAGTGCCACCTCCACCCCGGGCCGCTCTGTTGGCTGAGGAGACCTGCCACGGTCACCCCGATCAACCTATGACTACCTGTCATGTCAGGTCAACACCTGTCACCACATTTCATTGACGCTCTACCGGCAGCCGTGATCACATGGGCGTTACCTGCCACGGAAGTCAGCCCATGCCTGCGTACACGAAGAAACAACGTCTCATCGACACCCTGACCGAGCGCATCGAGTCGGGCGAGTATCCGCCGGGCGCGAAGCTGCCCTCCGGCACCGAACTCTGCGCCGAGTTCGACGTGTCCCGCCAGGTGGTGCGCTCCGCCGTCGACTGGCTCAAGGCACGAGGACTCGTGGAGGGTGCTCCGGGCGCGGGCGTCTTCGTCCGCGCTCACCCCTCGCAGTGACCCGGCCGCACACTCGCGCCTGCCATCCTCTGCGCGCAGTTTCACGGAAGTAGTGGTCTCAGGCGCCCCGCGAGGCCGCAACTTCCATGAACTTGCGCGGATCTTGGCGCGGCGGGCGCGCACAGGCGCGTGGGTCAGTAGCGGACGCGGATGCGGCGGGCGGCCGCGTCGACCTCGACCTCGCCGCCGTACGGGACGATCAACTGCGGGTCGGTGTGGCCGATGTCGAGATCGAAGACGACCACGGCGTCCGGGGCGTACTCGGCCAGCGCCCGGGTCACCGCCGCCCGCTGCTCGGCGACGTACGCCCGCCGCTGTTCCACGGTGTGCGGGCGCGCGAAGTCCCACGCCTTGGCCCGGCCGACCAGCACCGCCGGGAAGCCGGCGAGCAGGCCCCGCTCCCCCATGTTGCGCAGCATGCGGTACACCTCGGTCGCCGACGGCAGCTCCTCCGACGTCTCGACCAGCAGCACCGAGCCGGCCAGTTCGGCGTTCGGGGCGACCCGGCCGGCGGCCAGCAGCCAGTGCAGGATCTCCAGGTTGCCGCCCCAGGTGCGGCCCCGCACCACCCGCTCCGGCCCCTGCCAGTGCCAGCCCTCGCCGGGGAACATCGGCGGCTCGCTGTCGAGCGTCGCCGGGTCGCGCCAGTCGTTCGGCTGGTCGCCCCACTCGGGCGCGGGCGCGAGGTCGTACCAGCCGGAGGTGAACAGGGCGGCGCGCAGCGAGTCGAAGGTGAGCGGGTGCGGGGCGCCGGGCCGGCCGAGGTGCACCATGACGGACCCGCCGTGGTACGCCACGATCCCGAGCCGGTGCAGCTGGTTGAGCAGGTTGGTGTTGTCGGAGTAGGCGAGGAACGGCTTCGGGTTGGCCCGCAGCACGTCGTCGTCCAGGTACGGGGTGACCGTGATCTGGTCGTCCCCGCCGATGGTGGCGAGCACCGCCGTGATCGACGGGTCGGCGAAGGCGGCGGTGAGGTCCCGGGCCCGGTCGCGCGGGTCGGCTCCCAGCACCCGGGTGGTCGGGTACTCGACCGGTTCCAGGCCGAACTCCTCCCGCAGGCGGCGCAGGCCCAGCTCGTACACGTGGGGGAAGATCGCCGGCAGCCCGGCGGAGGGGGACACGACGGCGACGCGGTCACCGGGCCGGGGCTTCGGCGGATAGCTCAGGGGCTGCACGCTCAGACGCTACCGAGCCCCGCGACCGCTTTTCGGCGCTCGGACTGCCGCCTGACCGGGGCGCCGTGAAATCCCGCAATCCCGGCGTATCACCCCATAGGCTGGCCACGTGACCCAGGAGCCCGACGCCCCGGTGCGCGCCTGGCTGCCCCGCGCGGCCGCGCTGCTGGTCGGCACCCTGGCGCTCGCCACCGCGTTCATCGCCGCCTACGTGGGGGCGCTGCACAAGCCCACGCCGCGCGACGTGCCGGTCGGGGTGGTGCTGGGCGACCAGCACGCCCAAGCGGTCATGGCCGCCGTGCGCGGCCGGACCGACACGATCAAGCCCGTCGGGTACGACGACCCGCGCTCCGCCGACGACGGGCTGACCGCCCGCGAGGTGTACGGGGTGCTCACCTCCAGCCCCGACGGCGGGCTGCGGCTGGCCCTCGCCAGCGCGTCCGCGCCGGCCGCCACCGAACTGGTCGACCAGGTGTTCACCGCGGCCGCCCAGCAGGCGCGGCTCCCGCTCCAGGTCGTCGACGAGGTGCCGGTGGAGCGCAGCGACCCGCGCGGGCTGGTGCCGTTCTACCTGGCGGTCGGGTACGTCCTCGGCGGCTACCTCGCCTCGACCGCGCTCGGGCTGCGCACCGGCACCGCCCCCCGCGGCCTCGCCCGCGCCGGCCTGCGAACCGCCGCGCTCGCGGCGTACGCGGTGGTGCTCGGCGTGGCCGGCGCGCTGGTCGTCGGACCGGGGCTGGACGTGTGGCGCCACGACGTCCCGGCGGTCGCCGCCGCCGGGGCGCTCGCCGTCTTCGCCGCGGCGATGGTCGCCGCCGCCGTGCAGGGCTGGCTCGGCCTGCTCGGCACCGGGATCGTCATCCTGCTGCTGGTGGTCCTCGGCAACCCCGGCTCCGGCGGCGTCTACGCCCCCGAGTTCCTGCCGGACTGGCTGCGCGGGATGCACCGGTGGAACGTGCCGGGGCTGACCACGGACCTGATCAAGTCGGCCGTCTACTTCGACCGCCCGGCGGCGGGCTGGCCGGCCGGTGGCCTGGCGGTCTGGGCCCTGGCCGGCGTCGTGGGCTTGCTCACGGCGGCCCTGGTCCGGGGCGGGCGTGCCGCCGCCCCGCGGGCCGTCTCCACCAGTGCCACCAGCGACGATGCGCGGCTCGACGGCTGAACGGACGGCACCGGTCGCCCGTCCCGGAAAAGGGGACGCCCTCGCCCCCTTCCGCTCCCCCGGGCCGGCGCGGATACGATCCAGGAAGTCGGACAGCGCTGTCCTTCGTACTCGTGGAAGGAGCGCACCGTGACCGACCAGCACGACCACGACGGGCCCGACGCCGCGCTGCGGGCCGACATCCGCCGCCTCGGCACACTGCTCGGGCAGACCCTCGCCCGGCAGGAGGGCCGCCCGCTGCTGGACCTGGTGGAGGAGATCCGGGCGCTCGTCCGCTCCGACGCCCCCGCCGCCGCCCAGCGGCTCACCGGGCTCGACGTGACCACCGGCACCAAGCTGGCCCGCGCCTTCTCCACCTACTTCCACCTGGCCAACATCACCGAACAGGTGCACCGGGCCCGCGACCTGCGCCGCCGCCGGGCGATCCAGGGCGGTTGGCTGGACCAGGCGGCCAAGATGATCGCCGAGCGCGGGGTGCCCGCCGAGGAGATCGCGGCGGCGGCCCGCCGCCTCGCGGTACGGCCGGTGTTCACCGCCCACCCGACCGAGGCGGCCCGTAGGTCGATCCTGTCCAAGCTGCGCGCGATCGCCGACGAGCTGGACGCCGAGACCACCAACGCCATCCTGTACGGGGCCAGCGACGAAGGGCCCGCCAACCGGCGCCTGGCCGAGCTGCTGGACCTGATGTGGCAGACCGACGAGCTGCGGCTGGACCGGCCGGACCCGACCGACGAGGCCCGCAACGCGATCTACTACCTGCGCGACCTGTACGCCGAGGCCGCCCCGCAGGTCCTCACCGACCTCGCCGACACACTGCGCGTCCTGGGCGTGGAGACCTCGCCGACGGCCCGCCCGCTGACCTTCGGCACCTGGATCGGCGGCGACCGGGACGGCAACCCGTTCGTCACCCCGCAGGTCACCCGCGAGGTGCTGCGCATCCAGCACGAGCACGGCATCGAGGCCACCGAGAAGGCGATGGACCAGCTCATCAACGAGGTCTCGGTCTCCCGCCGGCTGCGCGGGGTGTCGCTGGACCTGTCCGCCAGCCTCGCCGCCGACCTGGACGCGCTGCCCGAGGTGGCGCCCCGGTTCCGCCGCGTCAACGCCGAGGAGCCGTACCGGCTGAAGGCCCGGTGCGTGAAGGCGAAGCTGACCAACACCCGGGAGCGGCTGCGGCAGGGCACCACGCACGTGCCCGGGCGGGACTACCGGGGCTCCGCCGAGCTGATCGCCGACCTGGAGCTGCTGCGCGCCTCGCTGGCCCGCAACTCCGGCCAGCTCACCGCCGTGGGCCGGCTCGCCGCCACCATCCGCACGGTGTCGGCGTTCGGCCTGCACCTGGCGACCATGGACGTCCGCGAGCACGCCGAGGCGCACCACGCGGTGCTGGCCCAGCTGTACGCGGCCGTCGGCGAGGTGCCGGACTACGCGAGGCTGAGCCGGCTGGAGCGCACCAAGCTCCTCGCCGACGAGCTGACCGGCCGGCGTCCCCTGTCCACGCTGGACACCCCGCTGACCGAGGGCGCCCGCAAGACGTTCGACGTGTTCGGCACGATCCGGGACGCCCAGGACCGGTTCGGCTCGGAGGTCGTCGAGTCGTACATCATCTCGATGACGCTCGGCGTCGACGACGTCCTCGCGGCGGTGGTGCTGGCCCGGGAGGCCGGGCTGGTCGACGTGCACAGCGGCCGGGCCCGGATCGGCTTCGTGCCGTTGCTGGAGACCCCGGCCGAGCTGAACGCCGGCGGCGACCTGCTGGACGAGCTGCTGTCGCTGCCCGCGTACCGGGCCCTCGTGGCGGCCCGCGGGGACGTGCAGGAGGTGATGCTGGGCTACTCCGACTCCAACAAGGAGGCGGGCATCACCACCAGCCAGTGGTCGATCCACCGGGCGCAGCGCGCGCTGCGCGACGTGGCGGCCCGGCACGGGGTGCACCTGCGGCTGTTCCACGGCCGGGGCGGCACCGTCGGGCGCGGCGGCGGCCCGACCCACGAGGCGATCCTGGCCCAGCCGTACGGCACGCTGGACGGCGCGATCAAGGTCACCGAGCAGGGCGAGGTCATCTCCGACAAGTACAGCCTGCCGGCGCTGGCCCGGGAGAACCTGGAGCTGACCATGGCCGCGGTGCTCCAGGCCACCCTGCTGCACACCGCGCCCCGGCAGCCCGCCGAGATGCTGGAGCGCTGGGACGCGACGATGGACGTGGTCTCCGAGGCGGCGTTCCGGTCGTACCGGTCGCTGGTGGAGGACCCGGACCTGCCGGCGTACTTCTGGGCGTCCACCCCGACCGAACTGCTCGGCGCCCTGAACATCGGCTCCCGGCCGGCGAAGCGCCCGAACACCGGGGCGGGGCTGGCCGGGCTGCGGGCCATCCCGT
Organism: Micromonospora sp. B11E3; assembly: GCF_039871625.1. Classification (NCBI taxonomy): domain Bacteria; kingdom Bacillati; phylum Actinomycetota; class Actinomycetes; order Micromonosporales; family Micromonosporaceae; genus Micromonospora; species Micromonospora sp. B11E3. The sequence continues at coordinate 89,335 of NZ_JBDPMC010000001.1, forward strand.
GGGTGTTCGGCTGGACGCAGACCCGGCAGATCGTTCCCGGCTGGTTCGGCGTCGGCTCGGGGCTGGCGGCGGCCCGGGCGGCCGGCCTGGACGACGTCCTCGCCGAGATGCACCGCAACTGGCACTTCTTCCGCACGTTCCTGTCGAACGTGGAGATGATGCTGACCAAGACGGACCTGACCATCGCCCGCCGGTACGTCGAGATGCTGGTGCCGAAGAAGCTGCACCCGATCTTCACCAAGATCGAGGCGGAGTACGAGCTGACCAGGCGGGAGGTGCTGGCGGTCACCGGCGAGTCGGCCCTGCTGGAGAACTCGCCGGTGCTCCAGCGCACCCTCGCGGTGCGGGACACCTACCTGGAGCCGCTGCACCACCTCCAGGTGGCGCTCCTACGGCAGTACCGGGACTCGGGCGCGGCCGGCCGGGCCGTGGCGACCGCCCCCGGCGGCCGGCGACCGCCGAGCGACGGCACCGCCCTGGAGCGGGCCCTGCTCACGACGGTCAACGGCATCGCCGCCGGCATGCGCAACACCGGCTGAGCGGTAGGGAAGGGCCCCCTGTCGATGCGTTCCGCAGCAGGGGGCCCTGTTGCACCGCTGGGGCGGCCGGTGCGATCCAGGCCCGACGCGGCGGCGGAGCGGAGAACCCCGGGCGGCTACCAGTCGCCCCCGCCGAAGTCCCCACCGCCGAAGTCCCCACCGAAGTCGCCGCCGCCGAAGTCTCCCGAGCCGGCGAAGTCGCCGCCGCCGAAATCGCCGGCCTGGTCGGCGCCGAAGTCGGCGCCGTCGTCGAACCCTTCCTGGTAGCCGGCCTCGTAGCCGTAGCCCGGGTCGGCGAACGCGGGGGAGAACAGCGCGTCGGCGATCAGCACGCCGCCGAGCACCCCGGCGCCGGCCCCGAGCGCGGTCTTCCACCACGGCGTCGAGTACCAGCCGGCGGGCACCGGCCGCCCCTGGTAGCGCCCGCCCGGGTAGTAGTAGGGCATGTCCCGGCCGGGCCGCGGGCCGGCCTTGAAGACCTGCCCCTGCACGTTCACCTGACGCTCCCGGGTCAGCTCCCCGATGCCCTGCGCGGCGGCCAGCGGAGGCAGCTCCGGGCCGGGGTCGAGGCCCAGCGCGATCCGGGCCGCCCGGACGTACGCCAGCCCCTCCAGCGCCGTCTCCCGGGCCAGCCGGTACTGCTGGACCGTCCGCGCCTGCTCCAACTGGCCGCCCGCCGCGTTGTACCGCTCGCCGGCGTCCACCAGCGCCTGGCGCACCGCCAGGTCGTCGCCGTGCAGGTTCATCACCTGCCCGCCGAGGCGCTCGTACCAGCGCAGCGCGTCGGCCCGGACGTCGGCCAGGCTGCGTGCCTCCCGGGCGGCGCACTCCTGGCGCCACCAGACGAGCCCGCCCACGAGCAGCGCCACCAGGAGAAGCACGAACAGGATCCGCATGTCTTCGAACGTACCCGGCGGCGTCACGTCGTACGCGTTTGGCAAGCTCGGGGAATGAGCTTCTCGACGCTGGCCGTGGTGGTGCTCTGCCTCGCCGCGGGCGGCGGGCTGGGCTGGTTCGCGGCCCGGTCCCGGGCGGCGGCCGAGATCGCCCGGCTGGAGGCCACCCTCGCGGCCGTCCGGGAGGGCGAGGGGCGGCTGGAGCAGTCGATGCGGGCGCTGAGCTACGAGGCGACCGCTCAGTCGCAGGAGGCGGTGGCCCGGGCGGTGGCCCCGCTGCACGACACCCTGCGCCGGTACGAGTCCCGGGTCGCCGAGCTGGAGCGCGACCGGGTCGACGCGTACGCCGAGCTGCGCGAGCAGGTCCGCGCCATGAGCACCGTCTCCGGTGAGCTGCGCACCGAGACCAAGCAGCTGGTGGCCGCGCTGCGCGCGCCGCAGGTGCGCGGCCGGTGGGGCGAGCACCAGCTGCGCCGCATCGTCGAGGCCGCCGGCCTGCTGGAGCACTGCGACTTCGACGAGCAGGTCACCGCCGCGACCGACCACCAGACGGTACGCCCCGACCTGGTGGTCCGGCTGCACGGCGGGCGCTCGGTCGTGGTGGACGCGAAGGCGCCCTTCGACGCGTACCTGACGGCGATGGAGGCCCGCGACGAGCGTGGCCGGAACGACCACCTCGACGCGCACGCGCGGCACCTGCGGGCGCACGTCGACGCGCTGGCGGCGAAGTCCTACTGGGCGGCGTTCGACCCCGCCCCCGAGTTCGTGGTGCTGTTCGTGCCGGCCGACCCGTTCCTCGACGTGGCGTTGCAGCGCGACCCGGCGCTGCTGGAGCACGCGTTCGCCCGCAACGTGGTGCTCGCGACGCCGGCCACGCTGGTCGCGCTGCTGCGTACGGTGGCGTACTCGTGGCGGCAGGAGGCCCTGGCCCGCAACGCGGTGGCGGTGCACACCCTCGCCCGGGAGCTGTACGGCCGGCTGTCCACGTTGGGCGACCACGTGGGCAAGCTGGGCTCGGCGCTGGGCGGGGCGGTGACCGCGTACAACCGGGCGGTCGGCTCACTGGAGGCGCGGGTGCTGGTGAGCGCGCGCAAGCTCGCCGAGCTGGGCGTCTCCGACCAGGAGCTGGCCACGCCCGCACAGGTCGAGGTGGCGCCCCGGCAACCGCAGGCACCGGAGCTGGTGCCACCCCCCACGACGCACCCCTGACCGCCGCCCACCGCCGCCCGCCGCCGCCCGCCCCCGCCACCGGCCGCCCCCCCCCGCCCCCCGCCCCCCGCCGCCCCCCCCCCCCCCCCCCCCCCCCCCGCGCCCACGCCCACCCCCCCCCCCGCCCCCACGCCCTCGCCCTCGCCCTCGCCCTCGCCCTCGCCCTCGCCCTCGCCCCGGCGATCATGAAGTTGACGGCGCCGGAACGGACATTCCGCCACGGTAACCTCCATGATCAACGGAGGAGGCGGAGGAGGCCGGGCGGCGGCAGGCGGTGGACGGCGGGCGGGGGCGGCGGGTGCGGACGGCGGGGCGGCGGGTGCGGGTGCGGGTGGGGTCAGGCGCGCCGGGCGGACTCGACGACGAACGGGGTGCCCTGCTGGCAGGTGCTCAGCATGCCGGGCTTCGGCTGGCCGCTGACGGTGACCTTCGCGCCCGCGGCGAGCACGTCCGCAGGGCCGCCGATGAGCTGGTAGCCGTCGAGCAGTCGGCAGCCGGGCTCCACCCCGGCCTCCACGACGCCGGTGAGCGTCATGGCGCCGGGGCCGGGCGGGCGGCTCGGGCCGGTCGGGCGCGTCGCGGGGGGCTGTGCCGTCGGAGCCACCGGGGCGGTCGGGTCCACCGAACCGGTGGCGGGCGGGGTGGTCACCGTCGTCCCGCCGGAGGGACTGGGGGCGGCTTCGCCGGCCCCCTCGCCGCCGCAGGCGCCCAGCGCCGCGCAGACGACCAGGGCTACCAGGAGCGTCCGAGGAGTCTTCATACCCGTTCGGACGCACCACACCCGTGATCCGTTCCGGCAACCACAGGCGTCCCGCGCCACCGGCAGCCGGGAGAACCGGCCCGGGAGCCTCGGCCGGCGCGAGGCGACCCGGGAACAGGCGCGGCCGGCGCGAGGCGACCCGGGAACAGGCGCGGCCGGCGCGAGGCGACCCGGGAACAGGCGCGGCCGGCGCGAGGCGACCCGGGAACAGGCGCGGCCGGCGCGGGACGGCCCGAGGATCAGGCGCGGCCGGCGACCGCCGCCTTCATGTCCCGCTTGAGCTCCTGCGGCAGGGAGAAGGTCAGCCGCTCGTTGGCGGTCACCACCTCGTCCACGTCGGTGAAGCCGCGCTCGGCGAGGTGCGCCAGGACCTCCTGGACCAGCTCGTTCGGAACGCTGGCCCCCGAGGTGAGGCCGACCGTCGTCGCCCCCGCCAGCCAGGCGTCATCGATCTCGTGCGCGAAGTCGATCAGGTGGCCGGCGCGGGCGCCGGCGTCCAGGGCGACCTCGACCAGCCGCACGGAGTTCGAGGAGTTGCGCGACCCGACGACCAGCACCACGTCGCACTCCGGCGCGATCTCCTTGACCACGTGCTGGCGATTGGAGGTGGCGTAGCAGATGTCGTCGCTGGGCGGCGACTGGAGCAGCGGCAGCCGCTGCTTGAGCCGGGCCACCGTCTCCAGCGTCTCGTCGACCGACAGCGTCGTCTGGGAGAGCCAGACCACCTTGGCCGGGTCCCGCACGGTGACCTTGTCGGCGCCGTCCGGGCCGTCGACGAGCTGGATGTGCGCGGGGGCCTCTCCGGTCGTGCCGATGACCTCCTCGTGCCCCTCGTGGCCGATCAGCAGGATGTCGTAGTCCTCCGCGGCGAACCGCTTCGCCTCCTGGTGCACCTTGGTCACCAGCGGGCAGGTCGCGTCGATCGCCTTCAGCGAGCGCGCCTTCGCCTGCTCGTACACCTCGGGGGCGACGCCGTGGGCGGAGAAGATGACGGTGGCGCCCTCCGGCACCTCCTCGTTCTCCTCCACGAAGATCGCGCCCTTGGCCTCCAGGGTGCGCACCACGTGCTTGTTGTGCACGATCTCCTTGCGCACGTAGATCGGCGCGCCGTACAGCTTCAGAGCCTCCTCGACGGTCTGCACCGCCCGGTCGACGCCCGCGCAGTAGCCGCGGGGCTTGGCCAGGAGCACGCGCTTGCCGGTCCGGGACGTCGCATCAGCCTGAGTCACCCGCCCATCCTACGTGCCGCCTCCGCGGCGACGCCGGCTGCGACCGCCAGCGCAGGAGCTGCCCGGGGCTGGCAGAGCGGGCGTGGTGATCCACTCCATATCGCCGGCATGGCGGCATCTCGCGCGCTCGGACACCCCAATGTCGCCGACATGGAGTCGATCAGCATCATCGACGGCGCGGCGCGTGATCGTCGGAGGGTGCCCGTAGGGTGGCGGGGTGAGCGAGGTCCCCAGGAGCAGTGCCGACGAGCCGTGGCCGGTGCGGGTCGTCAGCCAGAAGGTGGGGGCGTGGATCGCCCGCCTCGGCTGGGTGTGGGTGGACGGGCAGGTGGCGCAGATCAGCCGCCGCCCCGGGGCCAGCACGGTCTTCCTCACCCTGCGGGACCCGTCGGCAGACCTGAGCCTGACCGTCACCACGAACCGGGACGTCCTCGACGCGGGCGCGCCGGAGCTGCGCGAGGGCGCCCGGGTGGTGCTGCACGCCAAGCCCGAGTTCTACGCGGCCCGGGGCACGCTGAGCCTGCGCGCCGACGAGATCCGGCAGGTCGGCCTCGGTGAGCTGCTGGCGCGGCTGGAGAAGCTGAAGAAGCTGCTGGCGGCCGAGGGCCTGTTCGACCGGGCCCGCAAGCGTCGGCTGCCGTTCCTGCCGGGCCGGGTCGGGCTGATCACCGGGCGCGCCTCCGCCGCCGAGCGGGACGTGCTCACCAACGCCCGCCGCCGCTGGCCGGCCGTGGAGTTCCGCACGGTCAACGTGGCCGTGCAGGGCCCGGGCGCCGTGCCGCAGATCGTGGACGCGCTGAAGGTGCTCGACGCCGACCCGACCGTGGACGTGATCGTCATCGCCCGGGGCGGGGGCGGCATCGAGGACCTGCTGCCGTTCTCGGACGAGGCGCTGTGCCGGGCCGTCTTCGCCTGCCGTACGCCGGTGGTCAGCGCGATCGGCCACGAGACGGACGCGCCGCTGCTGGACTACGTCGCCGACGTACGGGCCTCCACGCCGACCGACGCGGCCAAGCGGGTGGTGCCCGACCTGGGCGAGGAACTGCGCCTGATCGAGCAGGCCCGGCACCGGCTCCAGCGCGCCGTACGCAACCTCGTCGACCGGGAGTCGCACCGCCTCGACGGGCTGCGTTCCCGGCCCGTGCTGGCCCGGCCGCAGGTGATGGTCGAACAGCGGGCGACGGAGGTCGGCGCGCTCCGCCAGCGGGCCGGGCGCTGCCTGGAGCACCGGCTCGGCGCGGCCGAGGACGAGCTGCGGCACACCCTCGCCCGGCTGCGCGCCCTCTCCCCCGCCGCCACCCTCGACCGGGGGTACGCGATCGTGCAGCGGGCCGACGGGCACGTCGTCCGGGCGGCCGGCGAGGTGGCCGGGGGCGACCGGCTGCGGGTACGCCTCGCCGAGGGCGAGCTGGCCGCGACGGTCGAGGGGTGAAGCGGGGTGGACGAGGGCTGAGCCGTGACGGCCGACGGTCGCCCGGCTGCTGCTGAGGCCGGGCGGCGCGGCGGGCGAGCCGGGGTACGGCGGGTGCGCCGGGGTACGGCGGGTGCGCCGGGGTACGGCGGGTGCGCCGGGGTACGGCGGGTGCGCCGGGGTACGGCGGGTGAGCCGGGATGTGCTGGGATGGGGCGGATGATGATGGACGAGAAGGACGCCGGGCCGGACGAGCGGCTCAGCTACGAGCAGGCCCGGGCCGAACTGGCCTCGGTGGTGGAACGGTTGGAGGCCGGCGGCACCTCCCTGGAGGAGTCGCTGGCGCTGTGGGAGCGCGGCGAGCGGCTGGCCGAGGTGTGCCAGCGCTGGCTCGACGGCGCGCGGGCCCGGATCGAGGCGGCCCGATCACAGCCCGGCACCTGACCGGCCCACCTGCACCTGACCAACCGACCTGACCGGCCAGCTTCCGTCGGTCACGACCATGTTGGTTCGGGCCGCGGTAGCAGCAACGGACGGCCACAGACGACGGGTGCGGGACGACCGACGCCGCCCCCGCACCCGGTCAACCGTCAGTTGAACAGGTTGTACAGCTCGTTCGGGGCCTCCACGACCTGGTCCGCCGGCGGGCGCTGGGCGGCGGTCGCCGCGCCGTAGTCGGCGTACGTGATCCGGATGTCCTGGGCCTTGGTCTGGCCGGACGCCGGGATCTGGATGACCAGCTCGCTGAGCCGGCCCTGCGGATCCAGCTTCGCGGTGAACGGCAGCGACCGGGCCTGCTGGCCGAGTGCCTTGATCAGCTCGGCGTTCAGGGAGCCGGCCTCGGCGGCCTTCGTCACGTCGATAGTGCCCGCGTACGCGCCCTCGCCCGTCTGCCGGACGTCGGTGACGCCCTGGGTCAGCACCTCGCTGCCGGCCGGGTCGACCTTGTCGAAGTCGAAGCCCAGGTTGCGGTTGCCCTTGATCCGGGACTGGTCGAGGTGCTGGTACTTGCCGAGGTTGAGGTTCTGCACCCCCGGCAGCTTGGCGGCCTGGCCGCCCAGGTCGACCTTCACCCAGCTGTCCGGCTTGGCGTGGATCACGTCGAGTTTCATCATGACGTCCGAGGAGGCGTCACCGAGGGTCAGCCGCATCTCGGCGCTCTGGCTGGGCTCGTGCACCTGCCCCTCGGCGGTGGTGCCCACGCCGGTCATGGTGAACCGGAAGTTGCCGTTGCTGATCTCCCGGGTCGAGTCGAGCAACGCCTGCTTGGCGTCCCCGGCACCCGGCGAGGCGCTCCCGGAGGCCGCCGCGCTGCCGGACACGGCCGGGGAAGCCGAGGGCCCCGCCTCGCCGGCCCCGGTGCCGTTGCAGGCGGCCAGACCGGGAGTGAGCAGCGTCGCGGCGAAGACCGCCGCGCTGAAGCGTCGAATGGTCACGTCAACCTCTCCACGTGGGTCGTCCGGCCCCCGCTGGGCGCCGGAGGCGTGGCGCCGGAGCCCGAACGCTGGCCCGGCGCACGAGTCCCGTCCGGCTGGCGCAGCGAGCCGACGAGGTCGCGTACCTTCTGTTCCCTGTCGCCGCCTTCCGCAATCCCTGTCCGGTCCACCCGGGTCGGGGGCGGCGGACGCCCGCCGCCCCCGACCGGCGGCGGATCAGCTCTTGAACATCTCGTAGACCTGGTCGGACGCCTCGACCACCTGGTCGGCCGGCGGCTGCTGCACGGCGGTGACGGCGCCGTAGTCGGCGTACGTGACGGTCACGTTCTGCGCCTTGCTGTCGCCGAAGGCGGGCAGCTGCACGGCGAACTCGACCAGCCGGCCCTGCGCGTCGAGCTTCGCGGTGAACGGCACCGCGCTGGCCTTGTCGGCCAGGCCCGTGACCGTGGTGGCGTCGAGCAGGTCCGAGCCGGTGGTCTTCGTCGCGTCGAGGGTGCCGGCGTACGCGCCCTCGCCGGTCTTGCGGACCTCGGTGACCGACTTGACCAGTGCCTCGCTGCCGGCCGGGTCGACGTCGGCGAGGTCGAACTTCAGGTCCTCGATGTCCTGGGCCTTGGTGCGATCGACGTGCTGGTACTTGCCCTTCATCGCCTTCGCGCCGGGGACCGCGTCGGCCATCGGGCCGGTGAACTCCAGCTTCACCCAGCTCTCGGTGTCGATGAAGACGAGATGCATGTCCATCGAGATGCCGTCGGAGCCGCCGTCGGCGGCCATCTTCATCTCGGCGCTCTTGGACGGCGCGTGGACCTTGCCGCTGCCGGTCAGCTCGCCCCCGCCCATGGTGAACGCGAAGTTGCCCTTGCTGATCTCCTTGGTCGAGGCGAGCAGCGCCTCCTTGGGATCGGCAGGGACGGCCGGGGCGGCGCTCTTGCCGTCGGCGGCCGGCTCGGCGTCCTCCGCCGACGCGCAGGCGGCCACACCGGGGACGAACAGGGCGGCGGCGAGGACGCCGACGCTCCACCGTCGAATGTTCACGTAGCTCTCTTTCCGCAGTGACTACCCGGCCCACCACAGGCCGGGCTGAGCCCGGGCAGCCTAACGGAGGACACCGACAGCGGTCGGCCCGGACGAGGCGGCCTAACGGAGCGAGGCGGCGAGCCAGCGCAGCTCGTTCTCCCGCGCGTCGCCGATCACGATCACGGTGCGGTCCGGTTCGAGCAGGACGAGCGCCTGCTCGTTGCCCCGGGCCGTGTACCGCTGCCAGCTCCGCCCGCTGACCTCGGTCGAACCCTGCGGTTGCCCCTCGGCGGTCAGTTCGGCGGGCAGCAGCCGCTCCGGCGGCACGTCGCTCTGCACCACCTGGGCACCCCGCCCCTCCGGGGTGAGGTAGCCGATTCGCAGGCTCGAGCCACCCTCGGCGCTGCGGTAGCTGGCGCTGACCGTCTTCCAGTCGGAGCCGAGCCCGGCCGGCTGGGCGACCGGGAACGCCTGGGCGGCGCGGGCCTGGTCCAGCGCCGACGCCGGGTCGACGGTGGCCGGCTGGTCGCCGCCGAGGAGGCCCCGGTAGAAGGCGAGCAGCAGGGCGATCGGGATCAGCAGCACCAGCATCGAGATCGCCATGTCCTTCGGCGACCGCTCGGACCGGACCTTGTCCCGGCCGGCCGGGGGCGCCGGCGACTCCCCGGCGGCCCACGCCGGGGCGGCGGGGGCCGCGCCGGTGGGGTCCGGTTCCACGACGTCCGGCTCGGGCGGCGCCCCGGCGGCGGACGCCGACCCGACGGTGGCGGGCTCGCCGGCTCCCGCGCCCGGCGGCGGGGTCGGCTCGCCGGCTCCCGCGCCCGGCGGTGGGGTCGGCTCGCCGGCTCCCGCGCCCGGCGGGGTCGGCTGGGCGGGGGTACGGTCGACTGGCTGTACGCGTTCCACCTCCCCATTCTTCCAGCCGCCCCGGTGCCGGGAAGCTGGCCACCGCCGCCCCGCCCCGGCGATAGGTTGGCGATCGTGTGAGGATCAGCGACAAAGCCGGTAGCGGTGCGGGCCGCATGCTGCCGGTCCACCCCGCAACGTCGCGAGGAGGAAGCCGTCATGACGAACACCAGGACGCGAACCCCGCAGGATCTCGACCGGAACCTCGCCCTCGACCTGGTCCGGGTGACCGAGGCCGCGGCGATGGCCGCCGGCCGGTGGGTCGGCCGGGGCGACAAGGAGGGCGGCGACGGGGCCGCCGTCGACGCCATGCGCAAGCTGATCAACTCGATCCCGATGCGGGGCGTCGTGGTGATCGGCGAGGGCGAGAAGGACAACGCGCCGATGCTCTTCAACGGCGAGGAGGTCGGCGACGGCACCGGTCCCGAGGTGGACGTGGCGGTCGACCCGATCGACGGCACCACGCTGATGAGCAAGGGCATGCCGAACGCGCTGGCCGTCCTCGCGGTGGCCGAGCGGGGCGCGATGTTCGACCCGAGCGCGGTCTTCTACATGGAGAAGCTGGCCGTCGGCCCGCTGTACGCGGACGTGGTCGACATCAACGCCGGGGTGGCGGAGAACCTGCGCCGGATGGCCAAGGCCAAGGGCACCGACGTGTCCGAGATCACCGTCTGCGTGCTGGACCGGCCCCGCCACACCGAACTGGTACGGGAGATCCGCCGCGCGGGAGCGGGCATCCGCTTCATCTCCGACGGTGACATCGCCGGCGCCATCGCCGCGGCCCGGGGCGAGTCGGACGTCGACGTGCTGATGGGCATCGGCGGCACCCCCGAGGGGATCACGTCGGCCTGCGCGCTCAAGTGCATGGGCGGCATGATGCAGGCCAAGCTCTGGCCGCGCGACGCGGAGGAGCGGGAGAAGGCGTTGGCCGCGGGGCACGACCTCGACCGGGTGCTGACCACCGACGACCTGGTCACCGGCGACAACTGCTTCTTCGTGGCGACCGGCATCACCTCCGGCGACCTGCTGCGCGGCGTGCGCTACCGAGCCGGCGGGGCGTACACGCAGTCGATCGTGATGCGCTCGAAGAGCGGCACGATCCGGGTGATCGACTCGTACCACCGGCTGGAGAAGCTGGCCCTGTACTCGGCCGTCGACTTCGACGGCCGCCCGCTGGCCGAGCAGGAGTGAGCCGGGCAGGAGTGAGCCGGGCAGGAGTGAGCCGGGCAGGAGTGAGCCGGGCAGGAGTGAGCCGGGCAGGAGTGAGCCGGGCAGGAGCGCGTCGGGCGGCGGCCAGCCGGGCGAAAGCGGGTACCGCCGGGGCGGTCGCACCGCCCACCCTGTCGGCCGGCCGCCGGGCCGCCGGCGTGGCGCTGGCCACCGCCTCCGGGGTCGCGGTGGCCGGGCAGTCGCGGATCAACGGCGAGTTGGGCGTACGCCTGGACGACGGGATCGCCGCCGCAGTGGTCTCGTTCGGCCTGGGGCTGCTGGTGCTGCTGGTGCTGGTCCCCGCCACTCCCGCCGGGCGGCGCAGCCTGGCGGTGCTGCGCGTGGCGCTGGCCGACGGGTCGCTGCGGCCGTGGCAGTGCCTCGGCGGCGTCTGCGGCGCGTTCGTGGTCGCCGCCCAGGGGCTGACGATCGGCTCTCTCGGCGTGGCGGTCTTCACGGTGGCGGTGGTCGCCGGCCAGTCCGGCAGCAGCCTCGCCATCGACCGTTGGGGTGTCGGTCCCACCGGCCGGCAGCCGGTGACCGCGGCCCGGCTCGCCGGCGCGGCGCTGACCGTACTCGCCGTGCTGCTGGCGGTCGGCGACCGCCTCGGCGACCCGCGGACCCTGGGCCTGGCCCTGCTGCCGCTGCTGGCCGGGGTGGGCGTCGCGTGGCAGCAGGCGGTGAACGGCCGGGTACGGGTCGCCGTCGGCAGCGCCCTGACCGCCACGGGCGTCAACTTCGCCGTCGGCACCGTGGCCCTGCTCGTCGCGTTCGCGGTGGACGTCGCGGTACGGGGCCGCCCCGGCGGCGCCCTTCCCGGCGAGCCGTGGCTCTACCTGGGCGGCCCGATCGGCATCGTGTTCATCGCGATCGCCGCGGCGATCGTCCGGTTCACCGGGGTGCTGCTGCTCGGCCTGGCGACGATCGCCGGGCAGGTCGTCGGCGCCGTACTGCTCGACGTGCTGCTGCCGACCGCCGCCTCGCACCCGGGGCCGGCGACGCTGCTGGGCGCCGTGCTCACCCTGGTCGCGGTGCTGGTCGCCGCGCTCGCCCCGGTGCGGGGATCCGCGCGCTAGGAAGGGGCCCTTCCGGTACCGAACGCGTCGACGAGGTGTCCCTCCTCACACCGCGCGCAGGGCGGCGACCGTGTCCGCGAGCGACCGGTCGAGCGGGGTCGGCTCGACGCCGAGGACGGCGGTGGCGGCCGAGGAGTCCAGCAGGTACGGACGGTCGAACTGGTACGCGGTCTCGCGCAGCTCCCGCGCCATCGGGTTGACCAGCCCGGCCAGCCAGAGCGCCGGGTACGGCAGCCGGGTGAGCCTCGGCGCCGGCGCGCCGGCCAGGGCGGCGGCCCGGGTCGCCAGTTTCCGCACGGTGACGGCGGGCGCGCTGGGCACGTGCCAGACCCGGCCCCAGGCGCGCTCGTCGGCGGCGGCCGCGACGAGCGTACAAGCGACGTCGTCGACGTACGTCCAGGTGTGCGGGGCGTCGTAGTCGACGGGCATGACCACGCGGCGACCGGCGAGCACGCCGGACAGGACCATCATGGGCAGCGCCGTGGCACCCGCGCCCAGGTAGTCGGAGCCCCGCACCTCGGTCGCCCGCACCCGGCCGGCCCGGTGTGCGGCCAGCGCCTCCGCCCACATCTGGTTCCGTACCCGTCCCTTGGTGCCGGTGGCCGCCGGCGGGGTGGCCTCGGTCATCGGCCCGTCGACCGGCCCGTACCCGTAGAGGTTGCCGACGGTGGCGAGCACCGCGCCGGTGCGCTCGGCGGCGGCGAGCAGCGCGCCCGCCAGCGGCGGCCAGTCCGTCGGCCAGCGGTGGTATGCCGGGTTGGCGCAGTTGTACAGGGCGACCGCCCCCTCGGTGAGGGTGGCGAGCCGTTCTACGTCCGCGGCGTCGGCGGCGACCCGCTCCACGGCCGGGCCCTCTCCCGAGCTGCCGACCGGCGCCGGGCCGGCCGACCCGTGCTGTCCGGGGCCCGCCCCGCGCCGGCTGATCAGCCGGACGCGCTCGCCGGCGGCCGCGAGGCGGCGGGCGGTGGCGGTGCCGACAGGTCCGGCGCCGACGATCACATGCAGCGACATCACAGGTCACCCTTCGAAGCGGGGGTACGAATTGAGAGCACCGATCTCGCTCTGGCCTGCCCAGCATGACGCCACCCCGACCACTTCGTCAAGAGCAGTGCTCTCTGTTTTGTCTAGCGCTCTCTGGCATGGGAGAGTGGGGGCATGGCCGCCTCCTCCATCCGTGCCCGGGTCCGCGCCGAGATGATCGACGAGATCAAGGTCGTCGCCCGCCGGCACCTCGCCACCGACGGCGCGAATCTCAGCCTCCGGGCGGTCGCCCGGGACATGGGGATGGTCTCGTCGGCGATCTACCGCTACTTCCCCAGCCGGGACGACCTGCTCACCGCGCTGATCATCGAGGCGTACGACGCGCTCGGGGCCGCCGTGGAGGCGGCCGACGCGGGCCCCGACCGGCTGGACCTGCGCGGGCGCTGGCACGCCGCGTGCCGGGCGGCCCGGGACTGGGCGCTGACCCACCCCGCCGAGTACGCGCTGCTCTACGGCAGCCCCGTCCCCGGGTACGCGGCCCCGGACGACACGATCGGGCCGGCCCAGCGGCCCCCCGTCACCCTGGTCGGCATCCTGCGCGACGGCCTGGCCGCCGGCCGGTTGAGCCCTCCCCCGGCCGACGGACTACCCGGGGAACTGCGCGCGGACCTGGCGGAGATCGCCGACGCGTACTTCCCGGGAGTGCCCGAGGCGCTGCTCGCCCGGGGCATGGCCGGCTGGACCCAGCTCTTCGGGCTGATCAGCTTCGAGTTGTTCGGCCGGATCAACCGCGCGCTGCCGCACCGGGACGCCTACTTCGACCACCAGACCGCGCTGATGGCCGACCTGATCGGCCTGCCCCGCGACTGACCCGGACGGGAGCGTCAGCCGGCGTCCGAGGAGTGGCCGGGGAAGAGGTGGGCGCTCGGGTCGATGGCCACGGCCGCGTTGTTGACCGCCGTGGCGGCCTCGCCGAAGCCCGTGGCGATCAGCCGGACCTTGCCCGGGTACTCGGTGATGTCCCCCGCCGCGAAGACCCGGGGCAGGTTCGTCGCCATCGCGCTGTCCACCACGATGTGCCGGCGGTCCAGCCGCAGCCCCCACTCGGCGAGCGGGCCGAGGTCGGCGGTGAAGCCGAGCGCGGCCACCACGGTGTCCACGGGCAGCAACTCCGTCGCGCCGCCCCGGACGGTGATCTCGGCGCCGGTGACGGCGCCGTCCCCGTTCAGCCGGGTGACCTCGGCGTTGACGACGACGCGTACGGGCAGACCCAGCACCCGGGCGACGGTGGCGGCGTGCGCCCGGAACTTCTCCCGCCGGTGCACGAGGGTGACCGACCGGGCCAGCGGCTGCAATGCCAGCGCCCAGTCGAACGCGGAGTCCCCGCCGCCCACGATCAGCACGTCCCGGTCGGCGAGCGCGGCCGGGTCCGGCACGAAGTAGACGATCCCGTTGCCGGTGAAACTGTCGGCCACCGGCAGCGGACGCGGGGTGAAGCTGCCCAGCCCACCGGTGACGACGACCGCCCCGCACGCGAGCTGCTCCCCGCCGGCGAGACCGAGCACCGGCCGAGCGTCGGCATACGACAGCTTCTCGGCGCGGGTGCCGAGCAGATACTCGGGGTGGAACGGGGCGGCCTGGGCGACGAGGTTGGCCACCAGGTCGCGGCCCTTGACCGCCGGGAATCCGGCGACGTCGAGGATGAGCTTCTCCGGGTACATCGCCGTGATCTGGCCGCCCGCCTCGGGCAGCGCGTCGACCACCGCGACGGAGAGTCCCCGGAACCCGGCGTAGTACGCGGCGAAGAGCCCCGCCGGACCGGCGCCGATCACTGCGACATCAACCTCGCGCATGATGTACCGTCGCTCTCCGCTCACGGACAAACGTCCTGGTGCCGACGGTAGGCCCCCCGCCTGGCCTGGGCAAGCACGTCCCACGGGGCGTCACGCCGCGTCGCACCACGGCCGCCGGTGGACGGGAGCCCCGCTATGCCGGAGGCGCCAGCAGCGGGCCCTTCCTTTCCCCCGGGTCGAAGCGGCGGCGCCGGAAGATGATCGCGGCGGCCACCCCGCCGACGAGCCCGAACAGGTGCCCCTGCCAGGAGATCCGCTCGTCGGTGGGGAGGATGCCGAACAGTTGCCAGCCGTAGAGCAGGCCGACCAGCAGCACCACCGCGAAGTTCCACCAGCTGCGCTCGACCAGGCCCCGGGTGAGCAGGACGCCCAGGTAACCGAAGATGACCCCACTCGCCCCGATCACCACGGAGTCCGGCGAGCCGGTGAACCACACGCCCAGGCCGCTCACCAGCACGATCATCAGGGTGGACCAGACGAACCGCCGGAAGCCGGCCGCGAGCACGAACGTGCCGAGCAGGATCAGCGGCACGCTGTTGCTGTAGAGGTGGGTGAAGTCGGCGTGCAGCAGCGGCGACAGGAAGACCCCGTCCAGGCCCTCGATCCGGCGCGGGATGATGCCCCCGGCCAGGTCGAGGTCGTAGCCGAGGCCGACGTCGACGGCCTCGACCAGGAACAGCACCGGCACGACGGCGCACATGGCGACGAACGCCCGGCCGATCGCCGCGTAGAAGGCCCAGGTGCCGAAGCGGCGCGGGTCGCCGGGCGGGTCGTCGCGCAGGTTCACCCTCCAACAGCTATCAGCAAACCGCACCACCCGCCAGCGGTGGCCGGCGGCAGCCCGGGTACGCCGACGGCGGGGTGCGCGGGCGCGCCCCGCCGTCGATGACGTTCCGCGATCAGTACCAGCCGGTGCTCTGCGAGTGCTGCCACGCCCCGCAGGGCGTGTTGTACCGGCCCTCGATGTAGCCGAGGCCCCACTTGATCTGGGTGGCCGGATTGGTCTCCCAGTCGTCGGCGACCGAGCCCATCTTGCTGCCCGGCAACGCCTGGGGAATGCCGTACGCGCCGGAGGAGGGGTTGCGGGCCTTGTGGTTCCAGCCGCTCTCCTTGGTCCACAGCTTGTCCAGGCAGGGGAACTGGTCGATGCCGAAGCCGGCGTCGATCATCAGCGCGCAGCCGATCCTCCGGTTGCCGCTGTACTCGTTGCACGAGGCGGGGATCGGCCCGTCGTACGGCTTGGCCGCCTTGGCCGCGGCCTCCCTCGCCTCGCGCTCCTTCTTCCGGGAAGCCGCCGCGGCCTCGGCCTCCCGGGCCCGCTCCGCGGCCTCCTTCGCCGCCTCGGCGGCGCGCAGCTTGGCCTGGTACTCGGCGGCCCGCTGCTTCGCCGAGGTGACCCGGTACTCGGCCTGGCGCTCCTGCTGGTAGTCGTACTCCGCCTGGTCCACCTGGAGGCCCGCCTGCGCGGTCAGGCCCTGCTGCTGGGTCTGGCGGTCTTCGCCGAGATAGAAGCCGCCGGCAACGCCCACGGAGAGCAGTGCGACGGCGGCGGTGCGGGCGCCGAAACGGCTCCACGGCCGACTCACGAAGTGTCCCTTCGTCGGGGGCAAGGACACGGCGCGACCACGACCCGAGGAGGGGGCCCGGCCCGCGCCGTGAGCGCCCCGACCCTGCCGGTCGCAGCCGACGCACTCGTTCCCGCCGGTCCCGGTCGCCCTGTGACGGACGACGACAGACGATCTCTCCGATGCGTGGGCGCTCGTTGGACACCATCGCGCACGGTGGGGCTGATGGGAAACCAACAGCCCCAATTGTGATCTGCACCACACGGGAGACCGGGACGAAGGCGGGCGTAACGGACGGGTCAGAGCGGAATGTCCTCCAGGAGATCCGTCACCATGGCCGCGATCGGCGACCGTTCGGACCGGATCAGCGTGACGTGCGCGAACAGCGGATGACCCTTGAGCGCCTCGATGACCGCCGTCACCCCGTCGTGTCGCCCGACCCGCAGGTTGTCCCGCTGGGCCACGTCGTGGGTGAGCACCACCCGGGACCCCTGACCGATCCGGGACAACACGGTGAGCAGCACCCCGCGCTCCAGCGACTGCGCCTCGTCGACGATCACGAAGGCGTCGTGCAGGCTGCGCCCCCGGATGTGGGTGAGCGGAAGCACCTCCAGGATGCCCCGGGAGATGACCTCCTCCAGCACGTTCTCGTGCACCACCGCGCCGAGGGTGTCGAAGACCGCCTGCGCCCAGGGCGACATCTTCTCCGACTCGGACCCGGGCAGGTAGCCCAGCTCCTGGCCGCCCACGGCGTACAGGGGACGGAACACGACCACCTTCTTGTGCCGGCGGCGCTCCATCACCGCCTCCAGACCGGCGCAGAGCGCCAGCGCGGACTTGCCGGTGCCGGCCCTGCCGCCCAGCGAGACGATCCCGACCGACTCGTCGAGCAACAGGTCGAGCGCCACCCGCTGCTCGGCCGAGCGCCCGTGCACGCCGAACGCCTCCCGGTCGCCCCGTACCAGCCGGACCGTCTTGTCGGGCAGCACGCGGCCGAGCGCGGAGCCCCGCCCGGAGTGCAGCACCAGCCCGGTGTGGCAGGGCAGCCCGGCGGCGGCGTCCAGGTCGAGCGTCTCCCCGGCGTACAGCCGGCTGATGTCGTCCTCGCCCAGGTCCAGCTCCGCCATGCCGGTCCAGGTCGGGTCGCTGGCCTGCCCGTGCCGGTACTCGTCGGCGCGCAGCCCCACCGAGGCGGCCTTGACCCGCAGCGGCATGTCCTTGCTGACCAGTGTCACCTCCCGCCCCTCGGCGGCGAGGTTCAGCGCGACCGAGAGGATCCGGGCGTCGTTGGACTCGGTGCGGAAGCCGGGCGGCAGCACCCCGTCGTCGGTGTGGTTCAACTCCACCCGCAGGGTGCCGCCCGAGTCGTTGGCGGGCACCGGCCGGTCCAGCCGGCCGTGGCGCACCCGCAGCTCGTCGAGCATGCGCAGCGACTGTCGGGCGAACCAGCCCAGTTCGGGATGGTGCCGCTTGCCCTCCAGTTCGGAGATGACCACGAGGGGCAGGACCACCTCGTGCTCGGCGAACCGGTGAAAGGCCGCGGGATCCGAGAGCAGGACCGAGGTGTCCAGGACGAATGCCTGGCCGGATGGTCGGGGCTCCTCGGGCTCGACCGGCGCGGCCGCGCGGCGGCTCCGGGCGGCTCGGCGGGTCGTGGCAGTCGCGGCCGGGGTCTGGTCGGCACCGGCGGGGGTACGGCGAGTCGTCACAGGCCTGCTCCGGCGGATGGGCATCCGCCATCCGCGTTCCGCCTCCTCCGGTGCCCGGGGACACGGGGTCGGATGCGGGCCCCGTGCGCGAGGTCGCAGATCCGGGCTGGCCGGCTGGCCCGGGGGAGCCCCGCGCCATGCCTAGACGCTAGCGGCACCCGGGCGTCGCGACCAGGGGTTGACAGGTGGATCTCCGGTGACGGCGGCGTGAACAGGCGCGGCGGAGCCGGCCGGGATGCATGCCCCCTGCGCGCATCCCGGCCGGTGGGACCGGCGTCACCGGTCTGACGCGGTCCCGACGGTGCGCGTCCGCCGCGGACTGCGCACCGTGCTCGTGCCGCGGGCCGTCAGCCCTGCCAGCGGACGAGAGCCCCGGTGGGTTGCCGCCCGCCGGCCCCGGCGGTGGCAGTGGCGGCGGTGGCGGTCACCGCGACGGCGCCCCCGCCGGCCGGGGCGGCGAACGCGGAGCCCGTGTACGTGGTGCCCTGCCGCGCGGCCGGGCCGCGCCGGGCGGCGGTCACCGGCGGTCCGGCCAGGGCGGAGGCGATCGCCGCCTGCGCCTCCCGGCGGCGCCGGTGCCAGGCGCCGCGGTCGCCGTCGAAGTAGCCCTGCCGGTACCCGAACCGGTAGCCGATCCGGTAACTGAGCTGCCCGTGCAGCCGCCCGGCGGCGTAACTGGTCGAGCCCAGGACGAGGACGAGGAAGACCGCGAGGAACGGACTCATCCGGCGGCTCCCGGGCACGTGGGCCACCGGCGGGCCGCGCCGCCGGCGAGCCGGTACGGGCGGGCGGGCGCCGGGGCCGCGCCCCGCCGGGCGCTCACCGCTCCTCCGGCTCGGCGGGGTTCGGACCGGCCACGAGCAGCCGCTCCAGGTCGTCCGTGCGGATCTCCTCGATCAGCTCGACGCTGATCCGGCAGCCGTCGAGCACGACCTCCGCCACCGAGGACCGGCGGATCTCGCCGCCGGCGTCGTAGACCCGGACGCTCAGCTCCGGGCAGCCGAGGTGGGTACGCCAGGCGTTCCACTCGACCCGGTCGCCCACGTTGAGGGACAGGTAGCGGCAACCCCGGGCGAGGTAGAGGCGCCACGGCGCGCTGAGCCCGGCGGCCACCCCGTCCGCGATCAGGCCGAACGCCTGGGCGCGGGTGGCGAGTTCCGTCACCGCACCCCCCTCGTAGCGAGCAAGGGACGCATGTGAACAGCAGTCGTCTCATGCACGTGACACACGTTAAGTTGTCCCATGAGCGTGACAGTATCAGCTTTTCGTCTGATTACCCCGGCACTCGTGGACATCTATCCTGCCCAGGTGGCACCCCTCGACAACAGCATCGGACCAGCCCCACACGAACGCGAACAATCGTCTCGTTCGCGTGACAGAACCGCGCGCGCCCTCCCCGCCGGGCACGGTTGGCCGTACGGTCACGGCATGACCGAGAGCGCTCCCACCCGCAAGACCGCGTTCGCCGCGTTCGTCCGCCGGGCCCTCGACGACGCGCGCGCCATGCGCGCCTGGAGCGGCACCGAGGTCTCCCGGCGCACCGGCGTGTCCCGCCAGACCATCAACCGCTGGGTACGGGGCGACTGGGTGAGCGACCCCGAGGCCGAACGCGTCGTCGCGTTCTGCGAGGGGCTCGGCCTCAACCCCGCCGTCGCCTTCGCGGCACTCGGCTGGGACCGCACCGCCGCCACCCGCGCCGCCACCGCCCCACCCCCCATGGACCCGGACGTCGAGGCGCTGCTGCGCCGGCTGGTCGACCCGAACGTGTCGGACGCGGAGAAGTTCCACATCCGGGAAACGATCCGTTACCTCGCGTATCGCCCCGCCCTCCCGGCGGATGTCCGAAAAAGAGGTAAACGGGCCGGGTAGTTCCTCAGATGGCGAAAGAACGCCTGGTCAGGCTCATTCGTTTCGCTCCGGGGCCGGAACGGGCACGCTAGCGTCCCTATTCGTACTGCTTGGGCTCGTCGTCGGTGGGGGGACGGGACAAGGCCGAACCCAGCCCTGCGGGACAGAAGGAGGGGTCTGTCCATGACCCTGAAGTGGTGGGCAGTCGTGGTCGCCGTGGTGTCGCTGACCTCGGCCGTGACCGGCAACGTGGTGAGCGGCGCGCTCGGCGGCAGGGAGCTTCCCCTGGTCGCCAACCTGCTCGCGCTCACCGTCGCCGGCACGGCCGTGGTCCTGGCCGTCGTCGCCGAGCTGCACGGCCGGCTCGACGACCGCATCAGCGAGCTCAGGGAGTTCCTGGTGGACCGGCTGAACGAGATCGAGGCCCGCACCGGCGACCGGAACACCGGCTTCGTGGAGGGCTACCTGCTCAGCCACGGCCAGGACGCCGAGGTGGTGCCGCTCGGGCGCCGGGGTCGGGGAGCCGCCGAACGCTGACCGCTGACCGGTCGGGGCCGCCTTCTCGACCACGAATGAGCCGCCCGCCCCGGGGTACGCTGACGCGCGTGCCGCCGTCGAATCCGGGCAACCACCAGCCGACGAACCCGTTGGACGCCGACCAGGCCTGGCGCAGGACCGCCGGGCGGGCGGCGGAGACGGTGCTCTTCTTCGACTTCGACGGCACCCTCGCGCCGGTCGGCGACGACCCGACCACGGTGCGGCCGGCCCCGAAGGTACTGGCCGCGATCGAGGCCCTCGCCCCGCTGGTCCGCCGGATCGCGATCGTCTCCGCCCGGCCGGTGGAGTTCCTCCGCGACCACCTCGGCGGGCTCGACGGCGTCGACCTCTACGGCCTGTACGGCCTGGAACACAGCCACTCCGGCGGCGAGACCGTCACCGAGCCGGCCGCGCTGCCCTGGGTGCCGACCATGCGGGAGCTGGCCGATCTCGCCCACGCCGAGCTGCCCGACGGGGCCCTGGTGGAGTACAAGCGGCTCTCCGTGGCGCTGCACTGGCGGACGGCCCCGCGGCTCGGCCCCGCGGTGCAGGAGTGGGGCCGGCGCCAGGCCGACCGGCTCGGCCTGCGGGTGCAGGCCGGGCGGATGGTGCTGGAGCTCAAGCCCCCGGTCGACCGGGACAAGGGCATGGTGATCGGCGAGGTGGTCCGGGACGCCGGCGGCGCCTGGTACTTCGGCGACGACGTGTCCGACATCAAGGCGTTCTCGGCGCTGCGCGCCCGGGCCGCCGCCGACCCGGAGTTCCTCGGGGTCTGCGTGGCCGTCGCCAACCCGGAGACCGGGCACGAGGTCGCCGAGGCGGCCGACCTGACCATCGACTCCCCCGCCGCCCTCGGCGACTTCCTCACCGCGGCGGTTCCCCGCCTCCGCTGAGCGGCCGGCGCCGCCCGGGGCGACCGACACCGCCCGGGCTGCCGCCGACCGGGAAACAGCAGGGATCAGACGCCGAAGCGGCGCTGGCGGTTGGCGTACGAGCGCAGGGCGCGAAGGAAGTCGACGCGGCGGAAGTCGGGCCAGTTCAGCTCGCAGAAGTAGAACTCCGAGTGGGCCGACTGCCACAGCATGAAGCCGGAGAGCCGCTGCTCACCGCTGGTGCGGATGATCAGATCGGGGTCGGGCAGGCCCCGCGTGTAGAGGTGCTCGGCGATGTGGTCGACGTCCAGCGTCTCGGCCAGCTCCTCGATGCTGCCGCCGGCCGCCGCGTGCTCCACCAGCAGCGAGCGGACCGCGTCGGCGATCTCGCGCCGCCCGCCGTACCCGACGGCGATGTTGACCTGGGCGCCGCCGGCGCGCTCCCGGGTGCGCTCCTCGGCGGCCTTCAGCGCGGTCGCGTGGTGCGCGGGCAGGACGTCGAGCGCGCCGACCATCCGCAGCCGCCAGGGGTTGCCCTCCTCGGCCAGTTCGGTCGTCAGGTCCTCGATGATCTGCAGCAGCGGGTTCAGCTCCTCCGCCGGGCGGGACAGGTTGTCGGTGGAGAGCAGCCAGAGCGTGACGTGCCCCACACCGGCGGCGTCGCACCAGCGCAGCAGCTCCTTGATCCGCTCCGCGCCCATCCGGTGCCCGTCGTTCGGGTCGACGTAGCCCATCTCCCGGGCCCAGCGGCGGTTCCCGTCGCACATCACGCCCACGTGCCGGGGCACCGGCTTGCCCGCGAGCTTGGCCGTCAGCCGCCGCTCGTACACGGAGTAGAGGAGGTTCCGCAGAGTCATCACCTTGCAGGGTAGCGACCCGCCGGGCGGATCAGTCCCGCGGTGGCAGATCCCGGGACGCGAGACCGAGGCCGATCATCGCCAGGGTGCGCCCGTCCAGCCGCCCGTCGCCGAGGCCCAGCTCGACGACCGTGCCGAAGACCCGGTCGTCACGGCGGGCCGCCCGGACCGCCCCGTCCACGACCCACCGCCGCCGGGCCAGCCAGGCCGCCAGCGAGCTGTGTCGCAGGTGGGTGCCGAGGCGCCGGCGCAGCGCGGCGGCGTACGCCCGGGCGGCGTGCCCGGGCGCCCCGGCCGCGGCGGCGCCGGCCAGCGCACCCGAGAGCAGGGCATAGAAGATCCCCTCCCCGGTGAACGGATTGACCAGCGACAGCGCGTCCCCGGCGAGCACCAGCCGGCCCCGGCCGGGCGGCGGGCGGTGGGTCGACAGCGGCAGGTGGTGGGCGCGCAGCGCGGTCACGGTTGCCGGGTCGGTGCCGGGCAGCAGCGCGGCCAGCCGGTCCAGCAGGTGCGCCCGGGTGAGCGGCTCGCCGCGCAGCACCTCCCCGTACCCGACGTTCGCCCGGCCGTCGCCGATCGGAAAGGACCAGGCGTACGCCGGCCAGCGCGCCCCCGACGTGACGATGAGCTGCTCGGGCGGCCCGGGCCGGGCCGGGGCGTACCCGCGGATCGCCAGCGCCAGGTGGCGGTCCGGGTTCGCCGGGTGGCCGAGCGCCCGGCGGACCACCGAACCCGCCCCGTCCGCGCCGACGACCGCCCGGCCGGCGATGACGCCGTCGAGCACCACCCGGGCGTCGCGCGCCTCGACCCGGCGTACGGTGTGCCGGCGCAGCTCCGCGCCGGCCGCCACCGCCGCCGCCACCAGCCGGGCGTCGAACACCTCCCGCGGCACCGTGTACGCGGGCCGCGGCAGCGCCCGGGCCACCGCGCCGCCGCCCGGGCCGACCAGCCGCAGCCTCGGCAGCGGCGGGTAGCCGGCCACCGCGCCGGTCACGCCGAGCCCGTCGAGGACGTCCAGCGCGTGCGCGGCGATGCCGTCCCCGCACGCCTTGTCGCGGGGAAAGTCGGCGCGGTCCAGCAGCAGCACCCGGGCACCCGCCCGGCGGGCGGCCAGCGCGGCGGCCGACCCCGCCGGCCCGGCCCCGACCACCACCACGTCGAACTCGTCGGTCACGGCGTCACCGAACCGGCTGATTCGCTCGCAAGCTCACTCATGTCCGTCACCTCGCTCCGCTCGGCGGGTCAGCCCGCCGGGATCGGGCCCTCGGCCCGGCCGGCGCGCCACAACCCGTACAACGCCAGCGCGGCGGCGGCGAGCAACGGGCCGCCGTCGCGGACCAGGCCGTCGACCCCGAGCAGCCACCCGCACAGCGGCAGGTCGACGGCGAGCACGCCGAGCGTGATCGCCACCAACAGCCGGCGGGCCCACCGGATCAGCAGCAGGAAGCCGAGCGAGCGCAGCATCGCCCAGCCGGTGCGTACCGCGAGGCCGAAGCCCTGCTCCGGGGCGTACCACCAGTTGAGCAGCTCGACCACGACGGTGGCCGCCGCCGTGACGGCGAGCAGGACGGTGAGCGCCCGGACGGCGGACGGCCGCCGGACCTGGGTCTCGGCGGCCGTCCTCATGGGATCCGATGGTGCCCGGTACGGGCAACCGTCACACCTACCGGGTGGGCTGCTCCGCGTCGAGCCGGGCGCGCAGCGCGTCCAGCTCGGCCCAGAGGACGCCGGGGAGCTTGTCGCCGAACTTCTCGAACCACTCGGTGACCAGCGGAAGCTCGTTGCGCCACTCCTCCGGGTCGACCTTCAGGGCGATCCGGACGTCCTCGGGGGTCATGTCCAGACCCTCGACGTCCAGCGCGTCCTGCGCCGGGACCATGCCGATCGGGGTCTCCACCGCGTCGGCGCGTCCCTCGATCCGCTCGACGATCCACTTGAGCACGCGCGAGTTCTCGCCGAAGCCCGGCCAGAGGAAGTTGCCCTCGGGGTCCTTGCGGAACCAGTTGACGTAGTAGATCCGGGGCAGCTTGGCGGCGTCCCCGTCGGCGCCCTTGCCCATCTCGATCCAGTGCCGGAAGTAGTCGCCGCCGTGGTAGCCGATGAACGGCAGCATGGCCATCGGGTCGCGGCGCACCACGCCGACCGCGCCGGACGCGGCGGCGGTGGTCTCCGAGGAGAGGGTGGCGCCCAGGTAGACCCCGTGCACCCAGTCCCGGGCCTCGGTGACCAGCGGGACGGTGTCGCGCCGCCGGCCGCCGAACAGGATCGCGTCGATCGGGACGCCGTTCGGGTCGTAGTAGTCCTCGGCGAGAATCGGGCACTGCGTGATCGGGGTGCAGAACCGGCTGTTCGCGTGCGAGGAGAGGCTGTCGCTCTCCGGCGTCCAGTCGTTGCCCTTCCAGTCGGTCAGGTGGGCCGGGGGCTCGCCCATGCCCTCCCACCAGACGTCGCCGTCGTCGGTGAGCGCCACGTTGGTGAAGACGGAGTTGCCCCGGTCCAGGGTGCGCATCGCGTTGGCGTTGCTCTTCCAGCCGGTGCCGGGCGCGACGCCGAACAGGCCGTACTCCGGGTTGACCGCGTAGAGCCGGCCGTCGGGGCCGAAGCGCATCCAGGCGATGTCGTCGCCGATGGTCTCGACCTTCCAGCCCGGGATGGTCGGCTCCAGCATGGCCAGGTTGGTCTTGCCGCACGCCGACGGGAACGCCCCGGCGATGTGGTAGACCCGCCCCTCCGGCGAGGTGATCTTCAGGATCAGCATGTGCTCGGCGAGCCAGCCCTCGTCCCGGCCCATGACGCTGGCGATGCGCAGCGAGTAGCACTTCTTGCCGAGCAGGGAGTTGCCGCCGTAGCCGGAGCCGAAGGACCAGATCTCCCGGGTCTCCGGGAAGTGCGAGATGTACTTCGTCTCGTTGCACGGCCACGGGACGTCCCGCTGGCCGGGGGCGAGCGGCGCGCCGATGGAGTGCAGCGCGTGGACGAAGTCCGCGTCGTCGCCCATCGCCTCCAGGATCCTGCTGCCCATCCGGGTCATGATGCGCATCGAGGCGACCACGTACGGGCTGTCGGTGATCTCGACGCCGAACATGGGGTTCTCGGCCTCGACGGGGCCCATGCAGAACGGGATGACGTACATGGTGCGCCCGCGCATGCAGCCGCGGTACAGGTCCGTCATGGTGTGCTTCATCTCGTCCGGCGCCATCCAGTTGTTGGTGGGGCCGGCGTCCGCCTCGTCGACGGAGCAGATGTAGGTGCGCTCCTCGACGCGGGCGACGTCACCCGGGTCGGTGCGCGCGTAGAACGAGTTGGGCTTCTTCTCGGGGTTGAGCCGGATCAGCGTGCCGGCCGCCACGAGTTCGTCGGTGAGGCGGCGCCACTCCTCGTCGGACCCGTCCACCCAGACCACGCGGTCGGGGGTGGTCAGTTCCGCGACCTCTCGGACCCAGGCGAGCAGTTTGGGGTGGGACGTCGGGGCCTGATCGATACCCCGAACGGTAGCCGGAGCAACCATGACACATCTCCTTGTGGTCGACGCTGACCGATCTATGGGATGCACGAGTCGTGACGGCGCGATGCGTCGCCTCGTGGAAACTTGGGATTTGGCCTCAGCGTAAACCGGGTGGTGGCGCGAGTCAGTGGGACTGGTTGTGAAGAACTGCACAAGCTAGGGCCACGCTGCGGCATCACGAGCTAATACCCGCTTTCACGAGCAGTTTCACGCAAATCCTTGAGTCAACCCTCGCCCCGGTTCGCCGCCGGGCGGCGAGGACGAACGGACGTGCGGGGGGCCGCCCGGGCGGAGCCGGCGGGACCGGCGGCCGGCGCGGAGCCCGCGGGCCGCGTAACGCCCCTCCGCCGTTGCTACCGACCGAAAGTACGCGTAACCGGTACGCTCGTCCGGTGGCCGCCACGATGACCGGAGACCAGCCAGGGTCCCCGCAGACCCGCACCGGCCCGGTGCGCGCCCTGATCGACCGCTTCGGCCATCTGGTCCGCGAACTGTCCAAGTTCGCCACGGTGGGCGGAATCGCGTTCCTCGTCGACTTCGCGCTGTTCAACTACCTCGTCCACGCGCAGCAGGTCGAGCAGGTCACCGCGAAGACGGTCTCCACCGTGGTCGCCGCGACCCTCGCCTTCCTCGGCAACCGGTTCTGGACCTGGCGGCACCGCCAGCGCTCCCACCCGGCCCGCGAGTACGCGCTGTTCTTCATCTTCAACGGCGTCGGCCTGGGCATCGCGGTGGCCTGCCTCGCGATCAGCCGGTACGGCCTGGGCGCCATCTGGCCGCAGGTGTTCCAGACCACCTTCGCCGACAACGTCGCCAGCTACCTCGTCGGCACCGGCCTGGGCACGCTGTTCCGGTTCTGGTCGTACCGACGGTTCGTCTTCGTGGAAGCGGGAACCCGGTCCGTTCCGGAGGCGGCGCACGAGCGGGACCGCCGCGCGTGACGTTCCGCCCACCTCGTCCGGCCGGAACGAGCCGGCCCGTCCACTCGCCTAAGGTGTTCGGTATGCGTCTTGTCCGTCTGCTGCCTGAGCGCTGGCAGAAGTTCCTCCACGAGGCGCTCAAATTCGGCGTCGTCGGCGGCATCAACACGGTCATCAATTACGCCGTGTTCAATGCGCTGGCACTCACCGTCTTCGAGAACGGCCAGTTGAAGGCGACAGTCGTCGCCACCGTCGTGGCGACAATCACGTCGTACCTGATGAATCGGCACTGGACGTACCGGGACCGGCCGAAATCGGCCATGCGCCGCGAATACGCCCTGTTCTTCCTGTTCAACGCGACCGGCCTGCTCATCGAGCTCGGCGTCCTGGCGGCGGCCAAGTACGGCCTCGGTATGACCAGCCTGCTGGCGCTGAACGTGGCGAAGACCGCCGGCGTGCTGCTCGCCACCCTGTTCCGCTTCTGGTCGTACCGGACGTTCGTCTTCCAGCCCGCGCCGGCGGCGCCGGAGGCGGACACCTGGCACAGCATCCCGCGCGACGAGTGGGACACGATGGCCGAACTGGACCCGGTGGCCGAGCTGGCCGAGTCGATCACCGAACTGGAGCAGGCGCAGCCGGAGGCGACCGCCCGCCGCGACGGCGGCAGCCCGGCGTACGGGCCCGCTCCGGCGCAGCAGCGGCCGCTGCCGGTCGAGTCGGCGTTCGGCGCCGCCCTCGACAGCGAACTGGCGGCGGAACTCGCTGACGAACTGCACGCCGGCACGCGGCGGCGACGCCGGTGAGCGCCACGGCCACGCCGGTCGCCGACGGGGCCGGGCAGGCGGGTGAGGCGACCGCAGCCGTGGGCGGCGGGGCCGAGTCGGCCGGCGACTCCGGTGACGGCGCGGACCGGCTCGCCAACGCCTTGGTCCGCTCCGGCACCGGCGCGCCCGCCGAGCTGTTCTTCGAGGACCTGACCGCGGGCCGCACCTTCGACCTGGGCGTGGTGCGGGTCGACGGCGACGAGATGGTGGCCTTCGCCCGCCGCTTCGACCCGCAGTGGTATCACGTCGACGCCGAGCAGGCCGCCGCGAGCCACCACGGCGGGCTGATCGCCAGCGGCTTCTACACGGTCAGCCTGTTCATGCGGGCGTACGTGGACCACGTGCTGTCCCGGGCCGCGGCCGACGCCTCCCCCGGCCTGGAGGAGCTGCGCTGGCTGGCCCCGGTCCGGGCCGGCGACCGGCTGTCGGTGCGCCTCGACGTGCTGGGCAGCCGTCCCTCCGCCGCCCGGCCGGGTCTCGGCACGGTGATCCTCGCCGGCACGATGTTGCGGCTGAGCCCGGAGGACCGGCCGGAGCAGGAGGTGCTGCGCACCCGCTTCCGCGGCTGGTTCGCCCTCCGCTCCGCCCCCGCCGCAGACCCGGCAGGCCCCGCCCCCGCCGCGGACCCGGCAGGCCCCGCCCCCGCCGCAGGCCCCGCCGACCGAAGTTGACCAAGAGATTTGCGTCGGGCCAGGTGTCGGCGCATGACGCAAACTTCTTGATCAACCAGTAGAACGGGGCCGGCGGGGGGGCCGGCGGGGTCAGGCCGAGGGGTCGCGCAGGGGCTTGCCCTCGCGCATGTCGGCCAGGATCTCGCGCATCTCGCCGTCGCCGAGCGAGTGCTTGTCGTGGTGCGCCTCCACCAGCTCGTACAGCTTGGTCTGCACCCGGTCCACCCGGGGGACGTCCCGGAGCACCGCCTGGCCCCGCTCGCCGGCCGACTCGATGGTGAGCGTGCCGCAGCCGAGCAGCCGCTCGACGAAGCGCTGGTTCATCGCGTGGTCGTTGATCCGGGTGAGCGGGATGTCCCGCCGGTCCCGGGAGAGCACCCCCTGCTGGAGCAGCACCCGCTCGTTGGTGAACAGGTAGTGGGTGCTGCGCCAGACCACGAACGGCCACAGCCCGAGCCAGAGCACCAGCAGCAGGGCCAGGCCGGCGACGACGTACAGCGCGATCGCCGCGGCGTCGCCGTCCGGCAGCAGGATCCAGGCCGCCACGACCGCGGCGACGGCGAGCACCAGCACCAGGATCGGCCGCAGCACCGCCTTCCAGTGCGGGTGCAGGTGCAGGACGACGTGCTCGTCCTCGGTGAGCACGTCTTCGGGGAACGCCACGGGAACCTCCTCGCCGAAACAGGACGCGCTGACCGTATCCGGTCGGCGCAGCCGGGCGGATCAGCCGGTGCGGTGGTTCGCGCGCGGCCCGCCCGGGACGGCCTCGCCGACGGGTGTGAGAGGAAGCCCCTACCGCAGGTGCAGGACGTCGCCCGCGGCCAGGGTGCGCCGGCCGGCGGGGGTGTCGACCAGGAGCTGGCCGTCGGGGTCGACCCCGACGGCCGTGCCGGTCAGCTCGTCCCCGCCGGGCAGCAGCACCCGCACCGGGCGGCCGACCGTGGCGCAGGCCGCCAGGTACGCCTCCCGCAGGCCGCTCGCCTGCGCGTCCCCGCCGGCGGAGCGCCAGCGGTCGTACCAGTCGGCGAGGGACCGCAGCAGGGCCCGCAGCAGCGGGTCGCGGTCGGTGGCGGCGGCGCCGGCCAGTTGCAGCGAGGTGGCGGGCAGGCCGGTCGGGTTCTCGGGCAGCTCGTCGGCGCGCAGCGTCACGTTGAGGCCGATGCCGAGCACGATCGCCGGGGCCTGCGCCGGGGACGGGCCGGGGGCCGCCTCGGCCAGGATGCCGGCGCACTTCGCGCCGTCGACGAGCAGGTCGTTCGGCCACTTCAGGGCGGCGTCCAGCTCGGCGAGCCGGGCCACCGCCTCGACCAGCGCGACCCCGGCGAGCAGCGGCAGCCAGCCGTACCCGGTGGCGGGGGCCGGCGGCCAGCCGCGCTCCGGGACGGCCTCGCCGGGCCGCAGCAGGACGCTGGCCGCGATGCCCGCCCGCGCCGGGGACTGCCACGCCCGGTCGCGCCGGCCCCGGCCGGCGGTCTGCCGCTCGGCGACCACGACCAGGCCCTCCGGCTCGCCCGCGCCGGCTGCCTCGGCCGCGTCGGCGTTCGTGGAGCCGGTCTCGGCGCGCAGCTCCAGCCGCCGCCACGGCCCGTGCGGCGCGACCAGCGCGCGGCGCAGCCGGGCCGCCGACAGCGGCGGGCGGTCCAGATCGGTGTACGGGGAGCCGGCCATCCCGCCAGCGTACGGCCCGCGCCGCCGGCTTTCCCGACGCCCGCCCGTGGGCGGAACTGAGGCGCACTGCACAACCGCGCGGGTCCTGAACCATCGTTATATTCCGTGGGTGACTACCGAGACCGGGATCAACATCCACAGCACCGCCGGCAAGCTGGCCGGCCTGGAGCGACGGGTCGACGAGGCGGTGCACGCCGGGTCGGCGCGGGCGGTCGAGAAGCAGCACGCGCGGGGCAAGAGGACCGCCCGGGAGCGGATCGAGATGCTGCTCGACGAGGGCTCCTTCGTCGAGCTGGACGAGTTCGCCCGGCACCGGTCCACCAACTTCGGCCTGGAGCGGACCCGCCCGTACGGGGACGGGGTCATCACCGGCTACGGCACCGTCGACGGCCGGCAGGTCTGCGTCTTCGCCCAGGACTTCACGGTCTTCGGCGGCTCCCTCGGGGAGGTCTTCGGCGAGAAGATCGTCAAGGTGATGGACCTGGCCATGAAGATCGGCTGCCCCGTCATCGGCATCAACGACTCCGGCGGCGCCCGCATCCAGGAGGGCGTCGCGTCCCTCGGCCTCTACGGCGAGATCTTCTTCCGCAACGTGCGGGCCAGCGGCGTCATCCCGCAGATCTCCCTGATCATGGGCCCGTGCGCGGGCGGCGCCGTGTACTCCCCGGCGGTCACCGACTTCACCGTGATGGTCGACCAGACCTCGCACATGTTCATCACCGGCCCCGACGTCATCAAGACGGTGACCGGCGAGGACGTGGCGATGGAGGAGCTGGGCGGCGCCCGGACGCACAACACGCGCAGCGGCAACGCCCACTACCTGGGCGCCGACGAGGACGACGCCATCGAGTACGTCAAGGCGCTGCTGTCGTACCTGCCGTCGAACAACCTGGACGAGCCGCCGGTCTTCGACGCGCCGGCCGACCTGGCCGTCACGGACGCCGACCGGGAGCTGGACACGCTGATCCCGGACTCGGCCAACCAGCCGTACGACATGCACCGGGTGATCGAGCACGTCCTGGACGACGGGGAGTTCCTGGAGGTCCAGCCGCTCTACGCGCAGAACATGGTCGTCGGCTTCGGCCGGGTGGAGGGGCGGCCGGTCGGCGTGGTGGCCAACCAGCCGATGCACTTCGCCGGCACCCTCGACATCGCCGCGTCGGAAAAGGCGGCCCGGTTCGTGCGCACCTGCGACGCGTTCAACATCCCCGTACTGACCTTCGTGGACGTTCCCGGGTTCCTCCCCGGCACCGGCCAGGAGTGGGACGGCATCATCCGCCGGGGCGCCAAGCTCATCTACGCGTACGCCGAGGCCACCGTCCCGAAGGTCACCGTGATCACCCGCAAGGCGTACGGCGGGGCGTACGACGTGATGGGCTCCAAGCACCTCGGCGCCGACCTGAACTTCGCCTGGCCGACGGCGCAGATCGCGGTGATGGGCGCGCAGGGCGCGGTGAACATCCTCTACCGCTCCGAACTGGCCGCCGCCGAGGACCCGGCGGCGCTGCGCGCCGAGCTGATCGCCGAGTACGAGGACACCCTGGCCAACCCGTACATCGCGGCGGAGCGCGGGTACGTCGACGGCGTCATCGCGCCGCACGAGACACGCACCCAGATCGTCCGCGCGCTGCGCGTGCTGCGCACCAAGCGCGAGACCCTGCCCCCGAAGAAGCACGGCAACATCCCGCTGTAGGGGCGAGGGCCCCTGTCGTACCTTGGGATCTTGCGGTCCTCGCACCGACGAGGAACGGTCAGCAGGGCGGGTTGGCCGCCGCGCACATCCGCTGCGCGGCGGCACGGCCCAGGGCGGTCAGGTCGGCATACGTCAGGCCCGGGCCGGTCCCGTCGACCCGATCGGCGATCGCGCCCCGGGCGGGCACGATGACCGTCACCAGGTCTCTGACCCGGATGACCAGCGTCACCTCGACCGGTGGGACGGGTCCGGCGTGGACCGGGTCGCCGGAACGCAGCGTCACGTGCCGCACCAGCACCGACCGGTCCCCCGCGAAGCCGCTCACCGGCGTCTCCCAGCGGTGCACGTACCGGGCCGTCGGCGACTCGCCGGCGACCAGCGCGAGCCCGGGCGCATGCCACTCGGCGCAGGCGTTGAGCAGGCGGTCGAGTTCCCCGAACACCTGCGAGCCCTGCGCCGGATCGATCCGGTAGACGTCCTGGCTGAGCACGGGCGTCCCCCCTCGACCGTCGGCGGCGGTGCTCGTGCCGGCGGAGCGCAGCAGGGTCTGGGAGCGGGAGTACCGGGAGACGGGCAGCCGGGCGGACACCAGCCGCTCGTCGCCGCACCTTTCCAGCACGCGGTCGACCCGCACCGGCAGGCTCAGGCCCGCCTCGCCGAGGCGTACGTCGGTGGCGGTCGGCAGGTCGCGCTGCGACAGCAACGCCTCCCACGGGATCTCCGCCCGGCCGCCGGGGGTCGGCCCGACCGCCGAGGTGGCGGCCACCGACGGCGGACGGTGCGTCGCCACCCCACCGGCGACCACGGCCGAGGCCGACGCGACCACCAGCACGGCGGCCGCGGCGGCGATCACCGTACGCCGGCTGCGGCGGCGGGCCCTGGCCCGAATCTCCGCGGGCTCCGGCCAGCGCACCGCCAGCAGATCCCGGTGCAGCTGT
Organism: Micromonospora sp. B11E3; assembly: GCF_039871625.1. Taxonomy (NCBI): domain Bacteria; kingdom Bacillati; phylum Actinomycetota; class Actinomycetes; order Micromonosporales; family Micromonosporaceae; genus Micromonospora; species Micromonospora sp. B11E3. The sequence continues at coordinate 121,464 of NZ_JBDPMC010000001.1, forward strand.
TCGGCGAGCGTCAGGTCGTCACGCATCGGCGGCCTCCTCCAGGTCAGAGACGGCGAGCAGCCCGGCGAGCGCGGCACGCCCCCGGGAGAGTCGGGCCTTGACGGTGCCGACCGGGGCGGCGGTCTCCCGCGCCACCTCGGCGACCGGCATGCCGAGCAGGTAGTACAGGGCGAGGGCGATGCGCTGTTCCTCGGGCAGCCGGCGCAGCGCGGCGACCACCTCGACGGTGTCGGTGTTCGGCGGCGGGGCCGTCTCCTGCACCCCGTGCCGCAGGTACGCCCGGGCCCGGCTGCGCAGGCTGCGCCACCGGCTCACCGCGATCCGGCTGGCCACCACCCGCACCCACGCCTCCGGGTCGTCGTACCTGCTCACCGTCGACCAGCGCTGCCAGGCCCGGATGTACGCCTCCTGCACGGCGTCCTGGGCCTCGGCGAGGTTCCCGGTGAGCACGTAGACGAAGCCGAGCAGCCGTTGCCGGCTCCCCCGGTAGAACTCGTCGAACCCGTCGACGTCCGGCACCTGCTACCTCCCCCGCCTCGGTCGCAGGGGACACGCGCGGGACGGGGGCGGCGGTTGCCGGCTCAGCCGCCGGGTTTCCGGCCCCGGCGTGATCCGGCTCCCGGCCTGCCCGTTCCGTTCCTCCGCCGCGATCAGAGCGTCCATGCCGGTCCTTCGCCGCGATCAGAGCGTCCAGGCCGGCGCGCGGGAACCCGTCAGCGGGGGCGTGCGTCAGCCGGTGAGGCCGGCGTCGGTGAGGATCGGGCCGGCCAGCAGCGCGGCACCGGCAGCCAGGGCGAGCAGGTTGACCAGTGCGAACAGCGTCACCCACAGCAGCGGCGGGAACGGGGTGAGCCGGGCCAGTTGGTCGGCGTCCGACTCCGGCAGCCGGCCCCGGGAGCGCAGCCGCTGGAGTTCGGCCACCGGCCGTACGCCGCCGAGGAGCAGGAACCAGACGGACGTCCAGGCGAAGGCGGCCTGCACCTGCGGCGAGGCGTACCAGGAGACGGCGAGCACCACCCCGCCGGTGACCAGTAGCGACAGCACGCCGAAGACGTTGCGGACCAGCACCAGCATGGCCAGCAGCAGCGCCACGGCCACCCAGAGCAGCAGCGTGATCCGGTTGCCGCCGAGCAGCCAGGCCCCGGCCAGGCCGACCAGCGACGGCGCGACGTACCCGGCGAACAGGGTGAGGATCATGCCGGGACCGGACGGTCGGCCGGCGGAGAGGGTCAGCCCGGAGGTGTCCGAGTGCAGCCGGATGCCGTGCAGCCGGCGGCCGGTGAGCAGGGCCGCCAGGGCGTGCCCGCCCTCGTGGGCGATGGTGACGGCGTTGCGGGCGATCCGCCAGGGCGTGCGGGCCGACACCACCAGCAGCGCCACCGCCGCGGTGACGAGCACGAGCAGCGGCGGCGGGTCGGGCTGTGCGGAGAACAGTCGGTCCCAGAGCGCCGTCAGGCCGTCGATCGACACCATGGGGCGCGAGCCTACCCGGCGCGGCTGCGGGCCGGCGGGTCGCCCGAGCAGGGGTGCCGCCCGTGCGAGACTGGGCGGTGACGCGCGGAGCAGGAGGTGTACGGGATGACCGCGGCGCCCCTTGAGCCCCATATCGGGCCGTGGACCGAGGCGGACTACTTCGCCCTCGGTCCGACGCTGGATCGCATCGAACTGCTCGACGGGAGTCTGATCGTGAGCCCTGCCCCGAGCAAGCGACACCAGTCGGTGTCCCGCCGTCTCGCCAACGCCGTCGAGCCGGCGGCCGGCGCGCAGGGGCTCCTGGTGTTCGAGGCCGTCAACGTCCGGCTCGGCGTCGACCGGATCGCCATCCCCGACCTCGTCGTGGCGGAAACCGACGACGAGGGCGCGGTCGTGGAAGCCGCCGAGGTGGCCCTGGTCGGCGAGATCGTCTCCCCCGGCAACGCCGCAGCCGACCGGGTGGTCAAGATGCAGCTGTACGCCATCGCCCGAATCCCCTGGTATCTGCTCGTGGAGCCGGACGGCGACACCCACTCGCTGCGGCTGTTCCGGCTGGACGGCCAGCACTACGTCGAGGAGTCGGTGGCCAAGGCCGGCGAGGTGCTGGTGCTGACCGAGCCGTTCCGGCTCCGGATCGATCCCGCCGCGTTGCGCTGACAAGGCTCGCGCGTTTCCGCGTCGCCCGTCTGTCGGGCTCCATGAGCGTGCGTTGGCGCCGCGACGTTCCAGGCGCATGATCGGATCGGACCTCTACGGTCGGGCGGCGGCCAGGGCCCTTCGGCCAGGCTTGACGTCGAAAGGAGGCCTCGTGATCGCGGCACTCAACCGGCTTGTCGACCTGGTCGAAAAGCACCTCACCGAGGAGTTCGACGTCAACGGATTGGCCGGGGCGCTCGGCACGACCGGATACCACCTGCGCCGGATGTTCTCGTCGTTGGCCGGCATGCCGCTGTCGGAGTACGTGCGCCGGCGCCGCATGACCGTCGCCGCTGCCGACGTCGTTCGGGGCGAGGACGATCTGCTGAGCATCGCCGTCCGGCACGGGTACGGCTCGACCGAGGCGTTCGGACGCGCGTTCCGGGCGGTCCACGGTGCCACCCCCGGTGACGTTCGCCGCCACGGAGGCCCCCTTCGCACACAACCGCAGCTCAGGTTCCGCCTGACCGTCGAAGGGAGCATCCCCATGGACACCCGCATCGTCGACCGCCCCGCGTTCCGGCTCGTCGGACACGCAACCCGGGTTCCGCTCATCCACCAGGGCATCAACCCGCACATCCAGCAGCACATCACCGCGCTGCCGCCGCAGGAGCATCTCCGGCTGAAGGCCCTCAGCGACACCGACCCGGGCGGGCTGCTACAAGTCTGCGACGACCTCGACCCCGACGGCACCGAGGGCAGCGAACTGACCTACCTGCACGGGGTCGCTGCGTCCCGGGACACGCCGGTCCCCGACGACCTCGACGCCATCGAGGTACCGGCCGGCAGGTGGGCGGTCTTCCGCACCGCCGGCCCCCATCCGCAGGCCCTGCAGAACACCTGGGCCGCGACCGCGACCGAGTGGTTCCCCTCCAACCCGTGGCGTCTGCGGCCGGGTCCCTCCATGGTTGCGATCCTCGAGCGCGCGGACGACTTCAGCACCGCGACCTGCGAGCTGTGGCTACCCGTCGAACCGACGTGACGGACCTGCGGAACCCAGACAGCAAGGATCGCCGCCGCCTTTAACACGGATCGCGGGATCAGGCAGTTGGCGCCGAACATTGAAGGTCACCGCCTGATCGTCGCGCCCGCCCGGTTCCGACTTCCCCGGGAGAGCCGGTCGGCGGCGGCGGGATCGGCTGCGACCGTACGGTCGCGAGCTGGCCCTGCCGCCTCCGACCGGTCCATCCGGCGTTGCCGTCCGCCCGGTTGTCAGGCCCGCCGCCACGCGGTCCGCGAACGTCGCGGGCCGAGGTCAGGCCCGCCGCCGCGCCATGTGCGGCACCGTGACCGGCGCCGGCCGTCGCACGTCCTTCGAAGCCACCGTGGACCGTCGCGTCATCCGCCAGGCGGCCACCCCGGCGACGGTGACGGCCACGACGCTGAGCAGCGCGACCAGTACCGGAAGGCCCACGCCAACCAGCAGCAGCACCGCGTCGCCGAGCGCGACCAGCATCCACAGCGCCAGCCGGGGCCGGCGGTCGGTGAATCGGCGTCCCATGTCGTACCTCCTTCCGTCGTCGGGGTTCAGGTACCCCGCCCGATGGAAGGTCATGCGAATGGCTTTCGCACCGGCCCGAATTCCCCCAGGCCGGCCCGTCGTCAGTCCTTCCTGTCCGGCTCGAAGTTCTGCGCGATCAGCTCGAACTCGTCGAGGTTGGCCTCCCACTCGGAGGCGGCCACCTCCCAGCGAATGGCGTAGCCGCGGTTGCTGGCGGTCACGAAGCCCCGGTTGCGGACGTGGATCCGGGTGTTGTCCCGGGTCTCCAGCCACTCCCAGTCGGCACAGGTCTTCCAGAACCCGTCGACGCTGCGGATGCTCAGGTACTTGTAGTCGTTGACCCTGTTCTTCCGGTCGGGCTCGATCGCCCGCCACGCGGCGGCGGCGTCGCGCTGCGGCGTGCTGGTCCGGTCGATGACGACCTCGCGGACACCGTTCGGCTCCCGAAACTGCACCCAGGTTTTTTCCGCGCTGCGCCGCCAGCCCTCCGGCAGCGGCATCGTGAACCCGGTCGGGTCCCGGTGCAGCTTCCACCCGGCGGGCAGGACCAACCCCGTCGGGCTGGCCGACGCGCTCGGGCTCGGCGGGGCGGCGCTGGTCGCCGACGGGGCGGGCTCGGAGGTGGGGGCCGTTGACGGCTCGCCGGGCCCCGCGCTCGTGGTGGCGCCGGCCTGCTGGCCGCCACCGCCGCGATCCTCCTCGTCGCCGCCGCGCAGCAGCGGAACGGCCACCAGCAGGCCGAGCAGCAGCACCGCGACCAGCGCGCCGACGAGCAGGTTGCGGCGGCGGTTGTCGGGTCGCGTACCGGGAACGACGGCGGCCCGGCCCGACGGCGCCGGCGGCGGGCTCACCGGGGTCGGCAGCACGGAGGTCCGCCTGGCCTGCTCCCGCGGCTCCTCGGCGGCCGGCTCGACGCGGGTGTCGTCGAGCCGCACGGGCGGGGCGACCTTGGCGGTGGGATCGTCGTCCGGGCGCGACGCGGGCGGGGCGACCATGGCGGTCGGGTCGTTGTCCGAGCGCGAGGCCGGCGGGCCGACCTTCGCGGTCGGGTCGGCGTCCGGGTGTGACGCGGGCGGCTCGACCTTCGCGGTCGGCGCGGCGTCCGCGCCGTCGGCGACCCTGGCGGTCGCGTCGTCGCCGGTCGCCGCCATGCTCGCGGAACCCGGCGTGGTGGCCGGCGCATGCGCGACGGCGGACGGCGGGACCGGCCGGTCCGCGGGCTGCCCGGCGGGACGCGGCGCGGGCACGACGGCCGGTCGCGGCAGGCGCATCCCGTCCGGCTTCGGCCGGCGTACGCCCTCCAGCAGCGGAATCCCCTTGGACCGGCGCCCGGCGGCCCGGCGCAGCAGCCGCTCGGCCTCGTCGGCGTCGATCCGCTCGGCCGGGTCCTTGCGCAGCAGGCCGGTGAGCACCGACTTGAGCGGGCCGGCGTTCTTCGGCGTCGGCATCGGCTCCGTGGCCAGCGCCGCCAGCGTGGCCATCGCCGACGGCCGGGCGTACGGCGACTTGCCCTCGACGGCGGCGTAGAGCGTGGCGCCCAGCGACCAGAGGTCCGCCTCCGGCCCGGCGGTGCCGTCCTTAGCCCGCTCCGGCGCGATGTACGCCGGGGAACCGAGCACCATGCCCGTCCGCGTGACGTTGGGGTCGCCCGGGATCGTGGCGAGGCCGAAGTCGGTCAGCACCACGCGACCGTCGTCGCCGAGCAGCACGTTGCCCGGCTTGACGTCGCGGTGCATCACCCCGGCCTTGTGCGCCGCCTTCAGCGCCCCGAGCACTCCGAGGCCGATCTCCACCGCCTTGGCCGGCGAGACCGGGCCGTCGGAGGCCAGAGTGTCCTGAAGGGACTTCGACGCGACGTACTCCATGACGATCCACGGGTCGCCGTCGGTGCGCAGCACGTCGAAGATGCGGACCACGTTGATGTGGTTGAGCCGGGCGATCGCCCGAGCCTCCCGAAGGGAGCGTTCCCGCATCTCGCGGCGCTCCTCAGGGGTCAGACTGGGCGGCGGGACGAGTTCCTTGATCGCCACGTCACGGTGCAGTACCTCGTCGCGCGCCTTCCACACCCGGCCCATGCCGCCCTGGCCGAGCGGCGAGATGAGCCGGTACCGGTCGGCAACGAGTTGGGGAAGCGGGTTCGACATCGGGGGAGACGGTACCCGGAGCGCGCGCCGCGCACACCGCCGGCACGCCACTGTGCGGCGAAGGTCAAATTCTGGTACGCGTACGCTGGGGGCCATGCCTGCCGAAGAGCCGCTGTTCCGGGTGACCCGGGGCGTACCGACCGCCGAGGAACTGGCCGCCCTTGTCGGCGTAATCGTCGCGCGGACCCGCCCCGTCGCCGCGCCCGCGCCGGCCGCCGTCTCGGCCTGGGCCCGCAGCGGCCGCCCGACCGGCGCGGCGCTCGCCGCCGGTCCCGGCGCGTGGCGCGCCTCCGGCCTGCCGCGCTGACGCGGAGGCGCCGTACGGGGCTGACGGGTGTCACGGGGAGCGGTTAACCTCACTCAGGGAGACGGCGCCGTGACGGGTAGGGAGGGCCATGATCCCGGAGGAGGACCTGCCAGCGCCCTGGTTGCGTGGCTACGGCGGCATCGAGGCAGACATCCGCCAGATGCGTGAGTTCGCCGACAGGCTCCAGGCCGAGGTCGAGCGGAACTACGCGCCGCACCTGTCGCACATCGCGGACGACATGAAGGCCCCGATCCCCAACCCGGCCGACGCGTTCGTCGAGCTGGTGCAGTTCCTCCAAGCCCACAACGATACCCAGAAGGCCACCGTCGCGATGGTCTGGTCCGTCAGTGGCGCCACCGGCCACCTGGCCGCCGCCGCCGACCGGATCGCCACCCAGTACGCCGACGTCGACGCGTTCGCGGCCGCCCGCGTCTCCGACGTGGAGCATGCCCTCGCCGACCCCGGCACCGCCGCGCCGGCCCGACCCGCGCCCATCCTGCCCGATCCCACCAGCCTCGAGAGCGGGGCGGGGCGGCGGGTGCTGCCGTGATCGAGCGGGGCAGCGGCCGGACGTCCGGCCTCACCGACTGGCACCTGATGGACCTGCTCAGCATGTGGGCCTGCGTGCAGGATCACGACACCACCGGGCACTGGAAGCAGGTCGCCGGCTGGCGCAAGGTCTGCGACCTCGCCCAGGCCCACCTGGGCCGCCTCCAGGAGTACCGGCGCGGCCTGGCCGAGGCGTGGCCGCCGGCCACCAACGCCGCCGCCCGGACGTACCTCGCCGAGCTGGACGACCTGATCGAGAAGGTGCAACACACCCACGACGCGGCAGCCGCGAACTACGACGCGCTCGCCGCCGCCACCCGCGCCATCAGCAGCGCCCGTGTGGAACTCAAGCCGCTCTACGAGGCGTACGTCGACAAGCTCCAGCAGAAGCGGACGTACGAGGCGACGCTCGCCGACCCGAAGGCGTTGATGGGCAGCCGGATACCCGACAAGCCGGTGACCGACGCCGACCTGGAACGACTCAACGTTCAGGCGCGGAGCCTGATGTACGGGTTGAGCGGCGAACTACAGCAGGCACAAGTAATGCTCCGCCAACCCCCACCGGCGTCGCCGCGTCCAGGACGACAGCCAAACGATCCTGACACTTACGCGAACGGCAGCGTCCCAGTCATCCCGCCTATTACACCGATCGCCCTTACCGCACCAAGCGGGTCAGCTTCGTCAAGTCTGCAGGCCATGAGCACTCGGCCCGCGTTATCCACTCCGGCCAGGTCTCAGACAGGGCGCGCCGTGGGCTCTGGACCGATTCTTGGGGGAGTTAGTGCAGGACTTCCACCTTCGGCGGTTCCCCCTGCCACGACGCCGCCTGTTACCGCTAGTAACCCCATCGGGCCAATGCCGGCCATACCGCCAGCCTTGCCAGGCAACGGTTGGCCAGGGCGCGGCGGCACAGCAACCAACCAAACGGGCGGCCAACGGCCTGAGATCATCAGCCGCCCGACCGGAAGCGGCAATGGGGGGCCGAATCCCCCAGCCGCACCATCGCGGCCTTTGCCGTCGAATGGTTTGATCGGCGGTGTACCTGGAATGGGCCTTGGCCAACCGGGCGGGCAGCCTCAAACTCGGCGGGTCAACCCAATTGGTGGAGTGATCGGCGGCGGGGCTGGCACCTCGCCCACGGGTTCGGCCGGTTCTCATCCTGGCGCCGGACGAGGACCCAGCCTCCTCGGGCGTCATGCTGCACCTGCAACGGGTGACGTTTTCGGCACAGGTCGCCCATCATCACAACACGTAGCATCTCCGCTTCGTGATACAAGTCGACACCAAGAGAATGACGGCTCTCACGTCTGGGACCCTGACCAACCTTGGGCTGTCAATAGGGGCGTCCCCCCGGTTGTTCGCCCTTCCGACGAACCGGGCCCCATAGATCCAGGACCTGCAATCGGGTTCAATCGGTGATCCGCCTCCTGGCAACAGCGCTCCTGATCGCATATGCACTGGTCCCATCAGTCGGCATCGATGGGTATATGCAACCCTACCCACAACGCGACGGGGTCACTCGCATACGAGCCGACCAATGGCATCTCGGCTATTTGCAGGTTCCGACTGCCCAAAATATCTCTCAGGGTGAGGGAGTTGTAGTGGCGGTCCCGGACACGGGCGTGGACGAGCACCCCGACCTGACACACAACCTGATTGAAGGAACCGACATCGTTCCAGGAGGCAACGGCGACGGTCGCGCGGACAGAAACAGCCATGGCACCAGCATGGCCGGCTTGATCGCCGCACATGGCCAAGGCAGCCGACTTGGCGCACTCGGCATTGCACCTGAAGCAAAAATAATGCCAATCATGTCCTCAGCAGCAAATAACATGGGCAGCGCTGACGACTTAGCCGCAGGGGTTGAATATGCCACCACCCACGGCGCGGACGTTATAAGCATATCCAGCAGCGGAGGAACGAGCGTTAGGCTAATCCAAGCGATCAAGACCGCGATTGCCGCAGACATCGTTGTGGTGGCAGCAGCCGGCAACTCACCAGAGGATACCTTTGTTGGATACCCTGCCACCGAGGAAGGGGTGCTAGCAGTTGGAGGTGTCGACCGCAACGGGGTACACGCGCCGGTCTCGGTTGTCGGCAGGGAGGTAGACATTGCCGCTCCTGCTGTTGACATCTACAGCACGAGTTACGACGGGAAATACTCCAAGGGCACCGGCACCTCCAGTGCTACCGCGATCGTCGCTGGCGCTGCTGCCCTCGTCCGCTCCAAGTACCCCGACCTTCCTGCGGAAGAGGTCGTGCACCGGCTCACCGCCACCGCCGTCGACAAGGGTCCGCCCGGCCGGGACGACGAGTACGGCTACGGCGTCATCGATCTCGTCGCGGCCCTGACGGCAGACGTACCGCCGCTGGGGTTCGAGTCGGCGGCGGCCAGCGCTCCGGTCGACGGCGGCGGGACCACGACGGCGGCTGCGGAGCCAGCCGATGAGGGTGATGGTGGGGCGACGGCTCGCGGTCTCGCCACGCTGGGCGTGATCGTGGCGGCTGGGGGGGCGTGGGCACTGATCGCGCGCCGTCGTCGGCGCGGTGACGACCCGCCTCCACGCATCAGCAGGTGACCAGAGTCCACGTCAGCCGGCCGAGGCGCTCTCCCCCGGCACCATGGCGGCGACATCGCGCCATCCCACTCGCCGGACACCGCCACATCGGCGACATTGGGCCATCCCGCGGTCTGGATACCGCCATGTCGCCGACATGGGGCGCAGCGCCGGCCCCCGCCCGGGCGGGCGGGCGATCGGGCGGGCGGGCGACCCGCCAAGGGGGCGTCGGGGTACGGACCACCAAGCGCCGTGGATCAGCCGGTAGCGTCGGCGGGGTGCCGAACTCGATGCCGCTCCGTCTCGTGCTCGCCTCGGCGAGCCCTGCCCGTCGCAAGCTTCTTCAGGCCGGCGGGATCGAACCCGACGTGCTGGTCAGCGGGGTCGACGAGTCCCAGGTGGTCAGCGAACGGGCCGAGGACCTGTGCCTGGAGTTGGCCCGGCTGAAGGCGCAGGCGGTCCTCGACCGGCTGCGGCCGACCCCGGACGCGCGGACGCTGGTGCTGGGCTGCGACTCGGTGCTCGGTTTCGACGGCGAGATCCTCGGCAAGCCGGCGGACGCGGCGGACGCGACCCGGCGGTTGAGGCGGATGCGTGGGCGCAGCGGGGTGCTGCACACCGGCCACTGCCTGATCGACGTGACCAGTGCGTCCCGCGCCGAGGCGGTCGCCTCGACCGTCGTCCATTTCGGGGACATCAGCGACGACGAGATCGACGCGTACGTCGCGACGGGTGAGCCGCTCGCGGTGGCCGGTTCGTTCACGATCGACGGGCTGGGCGGGGCGTTCCTGAACGGTATCGAGGGCGACCCGGGGACGGTGGTCGGGTTGTCGCTGCCGCTGCTGCGCCGGCTGCTCAGCGAGCTGGGCCTTCGGATCACCGATCTGTGGACGAAGGTCGCGCCCGGGGGCCAGTCCGTCGAGCCGCTCGGTTAGCGTCCATTTCATGACGACCAAGACGCTGCCGCTGACCCCGGAACTGCACGAGTACGTCGTCGCGCACGGATCTACGCCGGACGACGTGATGCGCGATCTGGCCCAGGAGACGCGCGCCGCGCTGCCCGAGCAGGCGACGATGCAGGTGGCGCCCGAGCAGGCCGCGTTCCTGACCTTCCTCACCCGGACGCTCGGGGTGCGGCGGGCGGTGGAGGTCGGGACGTTCACCGGGCTGTCGGCGCTGGCCATCGCCAGGGGGTTGGCCGAGGGCGGCCGGTTGACCTGCTTCGACATTTCGGAGGAGTACACCGGCATCGCGCGGCGGTACTGGGCCCGGGCCGGCGTCGAGGACCGGATCGACCTGCGCATCGGCCCGGCCGGGGACACGCTGCGCGAGCTGCCGTACGAGCGGCACCTGGACCTGGCGTTCATCGACGCCGACAAGGTCGGGTACCCGGTCTACTGGGCCGAACTGGTCCCCCGGATGCGCCCGGGCGGGATGATCGCGGTCGACAACACGCTGCGCGGGGGTCGGGTGTTGGCCCCGCAGAACGCCGACGACCGGGCGATCGCCGCGTTCAACGACGAGATCATGGCCGACGTCCGGGTCGACGTGGTGATGCTGCCGATCGCCGACGGGGTCACGCTCGCCCGCGTCCGCTGATCGCCCACCCACGGGACTCCAAGCCGCCATGTCGGCGACGTGGGGCCTTCACGCCCCGAGGACACCGCCATGTCGGCGACATGAGGCCTTCGCCGCCCCCGGGACACCGCCATGTCGGCGACATGAGGCCTTCGCCGCCCCAGGGACACCGCCATGTCGGCGACATGGCGGGGGCCCGAGGCGCCCCACCAGGGCGCGAGCCCCCGCCCCGGTCAGGCGCCCACCGGGGCCGGTGCCGGGGTGTCGGTCGTACGGCCGGACCGCAGCGCGCGGCCGAGCCGCAGGGCGAGCAGCACCGCCGCCGCGATGAAGCCGGGCAGCAGCAGGAAGGCCAGGTGCGGGCCGACCATGTCGGCCACCCAGCCGAGCGCCACCGGCGCGATCCCGAAGCCGACCGCCATCGAGTACGACGCCCACCCTGCCGCCTTGTCGGCCGCCGGCCCGGCGACAGCCAGGGCGATCGAGATCGCCAGCGGGTAGTGCAGCGCGTTGCCGAGGCCGAGCACGACGAGTCCGCTGACCGCCAGCCAGCCGATCGGCGCCGTCCAGAAGACGGCGAACCCGGCCAGGGAGGTCCCGAGCGCGACCAGCAGCAGCGGCACGGGCGGGTAGCGCAGGGCGGCCCGGCCACCGACCAGCCGGCCGAGGAACATCCCGGAGACGATCGCCGCGACCGCCGCCGAGGCGACTCCGGCGCCGAGCCCGGCGTGCGAGCGGAGTACGTCGGCCGTCCAGAGCGACAGGCACACCTCGATCGATCCGGTTGCGGCCATCAGGAGCCAAGCGATCCAGTACGCCCTGGGCAGCGGTCCGCGCCCGGCGCGGGGCGCGACGGCCGGCGCGGTGGAGGGACCGGCCGGAGCGGCGGAGGAAGCAGCCGGAGCAGCGGAAGAGGCAGCCGGGGCAGCGGAAGAAGCAGCCGGAGCGCTGGAGGGAGCAGCCGGAGCGGCGGAGGAAGCAGCCGAGGCAGCGGAAGAAGCGACCGGGGCGGTGGAAGAAGCGACCGGGGCGGTGGAAGAAGCGACCGGTGCGGCCGTGCCGGGCAGCCGTACCCGGAAGGCCAGGGCGGCGAGGGCGACCAGCGCGATCAGGCCGACCTCGACGGCCATCACCGGCCGCCAGCCGAGCCCCGCGTCGACGGTCGACCCGATGACCAGTGGGGCGAGGATGCCCATGCCGGCGCAGGCGGCGTTGGCCTCGGTGAGGGCGGCGGGCGCGGCCGGGCCGTGGTGGGCGGTGAGCACGACGTTGACCCCGCTGACGACCATCATGCCGAAGGTGGCGATCACGATGACGGCGGCGAGGGTGGCGGGCATTGTCCGGAGTGCACCGAACGCGGTGACGCCGGCGGCGACCCCGGCGAGGCCGAGCCAGGTGGCCGGGCCCCGTCCGACGCGGCGGGCGACCGGAGCGAACAGCGCCCCACCGAGCATCGCGCCGACCGCGATGGCGGTGCTGTGCAGGCCGGCGACGGCGGCGCTGGTGCCCTGCTCGTCGCGCAGCAGCGGGACGACGGGGCCGAAGCCGTACAGGAAGAAGCCCCACAGTCCCAGTTGGGCGTAGACCAGCCAGGTGATCTTGTCATGGGCGAGACGGGGCACGCTCGTTACGCTACGCGCGCCGCACCGGCGCCCCGCGCCTGGTGAGAGGCAACTCCCGCGGTTCCGCTCGGGGCGAGAGGGGGCGCCGTCTCCGCCGGAGGCGCCAAGAAGGGGCCCCTCCTTGCCCGGTTCGGCGGGCGTCCGGGCAGACCGGCGGGCGGCTCGGGCGGGCGACGAATCCCACACTGAGCGATCGTTAGGGCCGGCGAGGGTGGCCGATACACTCCCGGTCAGTAGCCTCCCGGGGAGGAGCCCCAAGATGCGCAAGGTACTCATCGCGAACCGCGGCGAGATCGCCGTCCGCGTCATTCGCGCCTGCCGCGACGCCGGGCTGGGCAGCGTCGCCGTCTACGCCGACTCCGACCGGGACGCCCTGCACGCCACCCTCGCCGACGAGGCGTACGCCCTGGGCGGCGACACAGCCGCGGACAGCTACCTGCGCATCGACAAGCTCATCGAGATCGCGGCCAAGGCCGACGCCGACGCGGTCCACCCCGGCTACGGCTTCCTCTCCGAGAACGCCGACTTCGCCCAGGCCGTCATCGACACCGGGCTGACCTGGATCGGGCCCACCCCGCAGGCGATCCGCGACCTCGGCGACAAGGTCACCGCCCGGCACATCGCCCAGCGGGCCGGCGCTCCCCTGGTCCCGGGCACCCCGGACCCGGTGGCCAGCCCGGACGAGGTGATCGCGTTCGCCGTCGACCACGGCCTGCCGGTGGCCATCAAGGCGGCATTCGGCGGCGGCGGGCGCGGGCTCAAGGTGGCCCGCACGATGGAGGAGATCCCGCAACTGTTCGAGTCGGCCACCCGCGAGGCGGTCGCCGCGTTCGGCCGGGGCGAGTGCTTCGTCGAGCGGTACCTGGACAAGCCCCGCCACGTCGAGGCGCAGGTCCTCGCCGACCAGCACGGGAACGTGATCGTGGTCGGCACCCGGGACTGCTCCCTGCAGCGCCGGCACCAGAAGCTGGTGGAGGAGGCCCCCGCGCCGTTCCTCACCGACGTCCAGCGCGCCCAGATCCACGGCTCCGCCAAGGCCATCTGCCGGGAGGCCGGCTACCACGGCGCCGGCACGGTGGAGTACCTGGTCGGCGCGGACGGCACCATCTCCTTCCTGGAGGTCAACACCCGGCTCCAGGTCGAGCATCCGGTCACCGAGGAGACCGCCGGCATCGACCTCGTCCGGGAGCAGTTCCGCATCGCCGACGGCGAGAAGCTGCGCCTGACGGAGGACCCGATTCCGCGCGGGCACTCCATCGAGTTCCGGATCAACGGCGAGGACCCGGGCCGCAGCTTCCTGCCCGCCCCCGGCACCGTCACCGCGCTGCGGCTGCCCACCGGCCCCGGCGTCCGGGTGGACACGGGCATCTCGGCGGGCGACGTGATCGGCGGCAACTTCGACTCGCTGCTGGCCAAGGTGATCATCACGGGCGAGACCCGTACGGAGGCGCTGGAGCGGGCCCGCCGGGCGCTGGACGAGATGGTCGTCGAGGGCATGGCCACCGCGCTGCCGTTCCACCGCCTCGTCGTCCGCGACGAGGCGTTCACCGCCGAGCCGTTCGCCGTGCACACCCGGTGGATCGAGACGGAGTTCGACAACACGGTGCCGCCGTTCGCCGCCGCCGCCGGCCCCGCCGGGGCGCCGGCCGAGCGCGAGACCGTCGTGGTCGAGGTGGGCGGCAAGCGGCTGGAGGTCACCCTGCCCGCCGGCCTCGGCGCGGGTACGGCCGCCGCGGCGCCCACCGGGAAGAAGCCGGCCCGCCGGGGCGGCGGGGCCAAGGCCGGCGCGGCGGTCAGCGGCGACACGCTCGCCTCCCCCATGCAGGGCACGATCGTGAAGATCGCCGTCGCCGACGGGGACACGGTCGCCGAGGGCGACCTGGTGGTCGTGCTGGAGGCGATGAAGATGGAGCAGCCGCTGCACGCCCACAAGGCCGGTACGGTCAGCGGCCTGTCCGCCGAGGTCGGCGCGGTGATCTCCGCCGGCGCCGCGATCTGCACCATCGCCTGAGGTCTGCGGGCCCCTCCGCGCGGAGGGGCCCTTCCCCGTCCTGGACGGGCTCAGCGACGGGCTCAGCGGAGCGCCTCGGCCGCCGCCGCGTGGACGGCGTCGGTCAGCGCCCCCAGCACCACCGAGTCCAGCCGCCAGTGCTGCCAGTACAGGGGGACGTCGACGGTCCGGCCGGGGTCGAGGTCCACGCACGCCCCGCAGCCCAGGTCGACGGCGGCGAGCTGTTCGGGTACGAGGCCCCAGCCCAGCCCGAGCCGGATCGCCTCGCTGAACGCGGGCACGGACGGCACGTAGTGCACGGGTGGGTCGAGTTCCCGCCCGGTCACCGATCGCAGGAACCGGTGCTGCACCCGGTCCTTGCGGTCGAAGACGAGCATCGGCGCCCCGGCGAGCGCGGACGCGGTGAGTCCGTCGGGGAACCAGCGGTCGACCAGCGCGGGGGTGGCCAGCGCCCGGTAGCGCATGGCGCCCAGCGGGCGTACGCGGCAGCCCTGCACCGGCTCCCGCTGGGCGGTCACCGCCGCCATCACCGAGCCGTCCCGGAGCAGTTCGGCCGTGTGGTCCTGGTCGTCCTGGCGGATGTCGAAGGACAGTGCCAGCTCCCCCGGCAGCCGGGCCAGCGCGCCGAGGAACCAGGTGGCGAGCGAGTCGGCGTTGACCACCACGGGCACCCGGGCCCGGGTAGGGGCGCCGCCCAGCGGGCTGCGCGCGTCGGCCAGCGCCTCGCGTTCCAGCAGGACGAGCTGACCGGCGAGCCGGAGCAGGGGGCGACCCGCCTCGGTCACCCGGCACGGCCGGGCGCGGCGGACGAGGACCTGCCCGACGGTCTCCTCCAGCGCCTTGATCCGCTGGCTGACCGCCGACTGGGTGACGTGCAGCAGCCGGGCGGCGGCCTCGAAGCTGCCCTCGCCGGCCACGGCGGCGAGCGTACGGAGCTGGGTGGAGTCGAGCCCTTCCATCAGCTCAGCTTATGAAACGTCAGAAAGTTCAGTTGGACGGGGCTTACCGTCCGGTCGTAGCGTCGCCGTCGTGCCGTACCCCGACCTGATCACCTCGGCGGCAGCCGGGTTCTCCGTCTCCCTCGCCCTGATCGTCGCGATCGGGGCGCAGAACGCCTTCGTGCTGCGCCAGGGCCTGCGGCGGGAGCACGTCGCGCCGGTCGTCGTCGCCTGCGCCGCCTCGGACGCGCTGCTGATCGCGGCCGGTGTGGCCGGGGTCGGCTCGGTCGTCGCGGACCGGCCGGCGCTGCTGGCCGCCGTCCGGTTCGGCGGGGCGGCGTTCCTGCTCTGCTACGCGGTGCTCGCGGCGCGCCGCGCGCTGCGCCCCGACGCGCTCGTGCCGACCGACCGCCCGGCGGCCTCGCTGCGGGCGACCGTCCTGGCCTGTCTCGCGTTCACCTACCTCAACCCGCACGTCTACCTGGACACCGTGCTCCTGGTCGGCGGGATCGCCCAGCAGCACGAGCACCGGTGGGTGTTCGGCGCGGGCGCCGCGGCGGCCAGCGTCGTCTGGTTCACCGCGCTCGGCGCCGGGGCGCACCGGCTCGCGCCGCTGCTCGCCCGTACCGCCGCCTGGCGGGTGCTCGACGGCGCGGTCGCCGTCGTCATGGCCGGGGTGGCGGTGGCGCTGCTCGTGGGGTGAGCCCGCGGCGGCGGTGTTTTCCGCGGCCATCGGGCGGCGGGGACGCGGGGCAGCAGGAATGATGGCCCGGTGCGCTTCCTTCACGGCGCGGCTCCCGCGCACGACCTGACCTACAACGACGTCTTCATGGCCCCGGCCCGCTCGGAGGTCGGCTCCCGGCTGGACGTCGATCTGGCCACCGCCGACGGCACCGGCACCACGATCCCGCTGGTGGTCGCGAACATGACGGCGGTGTCCGGCCGGCGGATGGCCGAGACCGTGGCGCGGCGCGGCGCCATCGCGGTGATCCCGCAGGACATCCCGATCGAGGTGGTGGCCGACGTCGTCGCCTGGGTGAAGCGGCGGCACCTGGTGCACGACACCGCGATCACGCTCGGCCCGACCGACACCGTCGGGGACGCGATCCACCTGCTGCCCAAGCGCGCGCACGGCGCGGTGGTCGTGGTGGACGACGACGGCCGGCCCCTCGGGGTGGTCACCGAGGCGGACACCGTCGGGGTGGACCGGTTCGCCCAGCTCCGGCACGTCATGTCGACCGAGCTGCACACGGTGCCGGCGGAGGCGGACCCGCGTACCGGGTTCGACCGGCTCTCGGCGGGCCGGCGGCGGCTCGCGCCGGTGGTCGACGGCGAGGGCCGCCTGGTCGGGGTGCTGACCCGGCAGGGCGCGCTGCGCGCGACCCTCTACAAGCCGGCGGTGGACGGCCGCGGCCGGCTGCGGATCGCGGCGGCGGTCGGCATCAACGGCGACGTCACCGGCAAGGCCGCGGCGCTGCTGGAGGCGGGGGTGGACACGCTGGTGGTGGACACCGCGCACGGCCACCAGGAGCGGATGATCTCCGCGCTGCGGGCGGTCCGCCGGCTCGACCCGGGGGTCCCGGTCGCGGCCGGCAACGTGGTCACCGCCGAGGGGGTACGCGACCTGGTCGAGGCGGGCGCCGACATCGTGAAGGTGGGCGTCGGGCCGGGTGCCATGTGCACCACGCGGATGATGACCGGCGTGGGCCGCCCGCAGTTCTCGGCCGTGCTGGACTGCGCGGCGGCGGCCCGCGAGTTGGGCCGGCACGTCTGGGCCGACGGCGGGGTGCGGCACCCCCGGGACGTCGCCTTGGCCCTCGCGGCCGGCGCATCGAACGTGATGATCGGATCCTGGTTCGCCGGCACGTACGAGTCGCCGGGCGACCTGTACACGGAGGCGGACGGCCGGCGGTACAAGGAGAGCTTCGGGATGGCCTCGGCCCGCGCGGTCAGCGCCCGGACCGCCGACGACAGCCCCTTCGAGCGGGCCCGCAAGGCGGTCTTCGAGGAGGGCATCTCCTCCGCCCGGATGTACCTGGACCCGAGCCGGCCCGGCGTGGAGGACCTGATCGACGAGATCATCGCCGGGGTGCGCAGCGCGTTCACGTACGCCGGCGCGCGCGATCTGGCGGAGTTCCACGAGCGGGCGGTCGTCGGGGTGCAGAGCGCCGCCGGCTACACCGAGGGGATGCCGCTGCCGACGAGCTGGTGAGCACTGGGTGACGAAACGCGCCGCGGGCAGTGACTTGACCGCGGCGCGTACGTTGCGCAGGGCGGGGATTTCACGGGCGGCCCGGGGAAATTCGTTTGGCCCCTTACTTTCAGGGAGCTAACGTGGAGCGCGTGAATCTGGTCTGCCTGGACGACGTGCCGCTCGGTCGCCTGCTGGCCATCGCCGGCCACGTGGTGGGCCAGCGGTGGAACCGCTACCTCGCGGAGGAACACGGCCTCACCCAGGCCGGCATGGCCACCCTGATGACCCTCGCCCGGTTCGGCGAGCTGCCGCACCGGGCGGTCGCCGAGCTCTGCTTCGTCCGCCCGGCGACCCTGACGGGCATCGTCGACACACTCGAGCGCGACGGCCTCGTCGAGCGCCGGCGCGACGAGGCGGACCGGCGCA
This sequence comes from Micromonospora sp. B11E3, assembly GCF_039871625.1. Classification (NCBI taxonomy): domain Bacteria; kingdom Bacillati; phylum Actinomycetota; class Actinomycetes; order Micromonosporales; family Micromonosporaceae; genus Micromonospora; species Micromonospora sp. B11E3. The sequence goes on from NZ_JBDPMC010000001.1 coordinate 139,461, forward strand.
GCATACGCCTGGCCCTGACCCCCGCCGGCCGGGAGCGGGTCGCGGCGGTCACCACGATCATCCATTCCGGCAGGCCGCTCACCTCGGTCGACGCCGACCCGGCGAAGGCGGCCGTGATCCGGGAGTTCCTGCTCGAAATCATCAGCCTGGGAGAGGAGCCGCACGTGACGATGCCCGAGGCGAGACCGGAGGGGCCAGCGTGCTGATCCGGCTGCTCCGCGCCTTCCTGCCCCCGTACCGCCGGGCCCTCACGGCGGTGGTGGTGTTCCAGTTCGTCGGCACGATGGCCTCGCTGTACCTGCCGAGCCTCAACGCCGACATCATCGACCAGGGCGTGACCCGCGGCGACACCGGCTACATCCTGCGGACCGGCGGCTGGATGCTGCTGGTCAGCCTCGTGCAGATCGCCTGCTCGATCGCGGCGGTCTACCTCGGCGCGCGGACGGCGATGGGGTTCGGTCGGGACGTCCGGGCGGCGGTCTTCGGGCACGTCAACCGCTTCTCCGCCCGCGAGGTGTCCCGCTTCGGCGCGCCCTCGTTGATCACTCGCAACACGAACGACGTGCAGCAGGTGCAGATGCTCGTGCTGATGAGCTGCACCATGCTCGTCGCCGCGCCGATCATGAGCGTCGGCGGCGTGGTGATGGCGCTGCGCGAGGACGTCGGGCTCTCCTGGCTGATGCTGGTCTGCGTACCGGTGCTGGCGATCGGGCTGGGGCTGATCATCCGTCGGATGGTGCCCGGGTTCCGGCTGATGCAGACCCGCATCGACACCGTCAACCGGGTGCTGCGCGAGCAGATCACCGGCATCCGGGTGGTCCGGGCGTTCGTCCGGGAGCCGTACGAGACGGAGCGCTTCGGTCGCGCGAACGCCGACCTCACCGCGACCGCCCTGCGCACCGGCCGGCTGATGGCCCTGATCTTCCCGGTGGTGATGCTGGTCCTCAACGTCTCCAGCGTCGCCGTGCTGTGGTTCGGCGCGGAACGGGTCGACGCCGGCCAGATCCAGGTCGGCGCGCTCACCGCCTTCCTGCAGTACCTGATGCAGATCCTGATGGCGGTCATGATGGCCACCTTCATGCTGATGATGGTGCCGCGCGCCGCGGTCTGCGCCGAGCGGATCGTCGAGGTGCTGGACACGGAGTCGTCGGTGGTGCCGGCGGCACGTCCGGTGACCGAGGTGGCCGCGCGGGGCGAGCTGGAGCTGCGCGACGTGCGGTTCCAGTACCCGGGGGCGAGCGCGCCGGTGCTGCACGACATCTCGTTCCGGGCCACGGCCGGGCGCACCACGGCGATCATCGGCAGCACCGGCGCCGGCAAGACCACACTGCTGTCGCTGATCCCCCGGCTGGTGGACACCACCTCGGGCACCGTGCTGGTCGACGGGGTGGACGTCCGTGACCTGGCCCCGGACGAGCTGTGGCGGCGGATCGGGCTGGTGCCGCAGCGGCCGTACCTGTTCAGCGGCACGGTCGCCAGCAACCTGCGCTACGGCAACCCGGACGCCACGGACGAGGAGCTCTGGGCGGCCCTGGAGATCGCCCAGGCCCGCGACTTCGTCGCCGCGATGCCCGGCGGGCTGGACGCCCCGATCGCGCAGGGCGGCACGAACGTCTCCGGCGGGCAGCGGCAGCGCCTGGCGATCGCCCGGGCCCTGGTCCGCCGGCCGGAGATCTACCTCTTCGACGACTCGTTCTCGGCGCTCGACCTCGGCACCGACGCCCGACTCCGCGCGGCGCTGCGGCCGGTCACCGCGGACGCGGCGGTGGTGATCGTGGCCCAGCGGGTCTCCACGATCGTCGACGCCGACCAGATCATCGTGCTCGAGGACGGGGGCATCGTCGGGATGGGCCGACACGCCGAACTACTGGAGAGCTGCCCGACGTACGCGGAGATCGTCGCCTCGCAGCAGACCGCGGAGGTGGCAGCCTGATGACCGCCGTACCTGAGCAGAAGCGCGCCCCGGAGGCGGCGGCGACGCCGAAGCGACTGCCGCCCGGCGGCCAGCGCGGCGGCCCGCCCTGGATGGGCGCCGGCATGCCGGCGGAGAAGTCGCTGAACTTCGGGCCGTCCGCCCGCCGGCTGCTGGGCCGGCTGCGACCGCACCGGCTCCAGCTCGTCGTCGTCATCGGCCTGGCCGTGGTCAGCGTCGGGCTCAGCGTGTACGGGCCGAAGGTGCTCGGCCGCGCCACCGACCTCATCTTCAGCGGGGTGATCGGCCGGCGGCTGCCCGCCGGGACCACCGTCGAGCAGGCCGTCGCGGCGGCCCGGGCGAACGGCAACGACAACTTCGCCGACATGCTCGCCAGGATGGACGTGGTGCCCGGGGTCGGCATCGACTTCGCCGCGCTGGGGCGGGTGCTGCTGCTCGCGCTCGGGCTCTACCTGGCCGCGAGCCTGCTGATGTGGTGGCAGGGCTGGCTGCTCAACGGCATCGTGCAGCGCACGGTGCTGCGGCTGCGCGCCGACGTGGAGGACAAGCTCAACCGGCTGCCGTTGCCGTACTTCGACCGGCAGCCCCGCGGCGAGCTGCTCAGCCGGGTCACCAACGACATCGACAACATCTCGCAGACCCTCCAGCAGACGCTGAGCCAGCTGCTCACGTCGCTGCTCACCGTGGTCGGCGTGCTCGCCATGATGTTCTGGATCTCGCCGCTGCTGGCGCTGGTCGCCCTGGTCGCGGTGCCGCTGTCGGTGATCGTGACCGGGCAGATCGCGAAGCGGTCGCAGCGGAAGTTCATCGCCCAGTGGGCGCACACCGGCGAGCTGAACGGCCAGATCGAGGAGGCGTTCACCGGCCATGAGCTGGTCAAGGTCTTCGGCCGGCAGCGGGAGGTCGAGGCGGCCTTCCACGCCAAGAACGAGGAGCTGTTCCGGGCCAGCTTCGGCGCCCAGTTCATCTCCGGGATCATCATGCCGGCGATGATGTTCGTCGGGAACCTCAGCTACGTCGCGATCGCCGTGGTCGGCGGCCTGCGGGTGGCGTCCGGGTCGATGAGCCTCGGCGACGTGCAGGCGTTCATCCAGTACTCCCGGCAGTTCACCCAGCCGCTGACCCAGGTGGCCTCGATGGCGAACCTGCTCCAGTCCGGGGTGGCCTCCGCCGAGCGGGTGTTCGCGGTGCTCGACGCCGACGAGCAGAGCCCGGACCCGGCCGTGCCCGCGCGGGTGACCGACCCGCACGGCCGGGTCGAGTTCGAGCACGTCTCCTTCCGGTACGAGCCGGACAAGCCGCTGATCGAGGATCTGTCCCTGGTCGCCGAGCCGGGGCACACCGTGGCGATCGTCGGCCCGACCGGCGCGGGCAAGACCACCCTGGTCAACCTGATCATGCGGTTCTACGAGCTGGACGCCGGCCGGATCACCCTCGACGGCGTCGACGTCACCACCCTGGCCCGGGACGACCTGCGCGGCCGGATCGGCATGGTGCTCCAGGACACCTGGCTGTTCGGGGGCACCATCCGGGACAACATCGCGTACGGCCGGCCGGGCGCCACCGAGGAGGAGATCGTCGCCGCTGCCCGGGCCACGTTCGTGGACCGGTTCGTGCGCAGCCTCCCCGACGGCTACGACACGGTGATCGACGAGGAGGGCAGCAACGTCAGCGCCGGCGAGAAGCAGCTCATCACGATCGCCCGGGCGTTCCTGGCCGATCCGTCGCTGCTCATCCTGGACGAGGCCACCAGCTCGGTGGACACCCGCACGGAGGTGCTGCTCCAGCGGGCGATGGCGGCGCTGCGCTCGGACCGCACCAGCTTCGTCATCGCCCACCGGCTGTCCACCATCCGCGACGCCGACCTGATCCTGATGATGGAGAACGGCCGGATCGTGGAGCAGGGCACCCACGAGCAGCTCCTCGCGGCGAAGGGGCCGTACCACCACCTCTACCAGTCCCAGTTCAGCCAGTCCGCGATCCCCGAGGCGGGGCCGGACCCGGCCGCCGTCGAGCCCGCGTCCGTGTAGGGCGGGCATGACCGGGGGCCGAGGGTCGGCGACGAACAGCTCCAGCTCCCGGCCGAGCCTGCGGTGGTCGATCATGTCGCTCTCCCTCGGGTACGACCCGGAGGCGACCTGAGCCGGAACGCCGCGAGGCCCCGGAGCGGATCGCCCCGGGGCCTCGGTGACGGTGACGTCAGCGCGGCGCGCCGGGGTGCCCCGGCGTCGTGGTCCGTACCGCGCTGCGCATGGGGAGACGGTAGGCGGACGGCGGGGGTGACGCGCATCCGGTTTCCGCGCCGACAAGGCCGCCGCGCCTGCCGGCCAGCCGAGACCGGGTCATCGTCCGACGGTAGCCGGACGGTCACCTTTCGCAATTGGCTCCCCTGTGGTTGCATCGATGCACTACGGTCCATGGACATGATCCCGCCCCTCGACCCACGACGGGCCTCCTCCCCTCCGGGAGGTTTCCATGCACAGAGGCGGACATGTCGAGCCGCTTCGTCCACGCCGAGGAGTTCTCGACATTCGAAGAACCGCTCTGCCAGGTGGGAGCGCCGGGAGGCGGGCCGGTAACGCGAACGCAGCGTATCCGACCTGCTCACCCAACATGCCGCAGCGTGATCGCGGGCCGAAGAGGGGCGGGCGGCCGACACGGGACCTGCCGGCCGCCCGCGGCGGCCCGGTCGTCGGGAACGGGGGGCCCGACGCGCTCGGGGCCGCGCGCCGACAACGGTACGCGCACGCAGGCCGATCCGCCGCCCGCCACCGTCCGGAAGCCGAGGTCACGGGCCGGATGGCGGCCGGTCGTGGGGGCGGACACCTGCCGCGTCGTCACCTTTCGTCGCTTCGTTTCGTTCCTTCCTGGTGGCCCCGCCGTGTGCGTAGTCACCACCGGCCAGGGGCGGCCCCGGCGACGCCGGACCCGCCGTCAGGCTCGGTTCACCCGATCAGCCGGACCCGGCGAGGTGGCAGTGGTGCCCGAACTTCTCACTGACGTCACGTCACCGCTGTGGGCGTACCTGGCGCTGCTCGGGCTGCTGGTCGTCGACGCGTTCGTGCCCGTCATCCCCACCCAGGCCCTGATGATCACCGTCGGGGCGCTCACCGTGTACGGCGGGCTGAGCCTGCCGCTGGCGATCGCGGTCGGCGCGCTCGGCGTGTTCGCCGGCGACCTCGCCTGCTACCTGCTGGGCCGCAGCGCGCCGGACTGCCGCCGGTCCCGGCAGGCCGAGCCGAGCCGCGCCCGCCGGGTGGCCTACCGCGTCACCCGGGGCCTGAGCCGCCCCGGCCCGCTGGTCATCCTGCTGTGCCGCTTCGTGCCCGGTGGCCGGATGGCGGCCTGCTTCGCCGCCGGGCGCAGCCGGTACCCGTACCGGCTGTTCCTCGCCTACGAGGCGGTGGCGGCGGGCAGTTGGGCGACGTACGGGGCGCTGGTCGGGCACCTGGGCGGGATGGCCCTGACCGAGTCGGCCTGGCGGCTGCTGGTGGTGGCGGCGATCGCGGCGACCGGGTTCGCCGCCGCCGGGTGGGCGATGACCGCGATCAGCGCCCGTAACGCCGGCACGGAGGCCGGGACCGAGGTTCGGGTCGGGGCCGACCAGCCGGCGCACCCCGGCTCATCCTCGCGTGTCCCCACCGACGGCGCATGAGCTGTCCGTACGCCCGGAACATCCACCTCGACGTCGCCTGGCAGCGCCACAGCCGGTAGGGGAGGTCCCGGGGCCGGGGATGGGTGGCCGTCCCGGATCCGTTTCGGGCGGCCCAGGCGACAGGCTGGGGCATGCCCGAGAGCCGGACGTGCGGACTGTTGGCCCTCGGCGGGATCGCCCTGGCGACGGTGCTCGCCGTGCTCGGCCACCTCGAAGTGAACGACGATCTGAACCCGTGGTCGCTGACCGTCAGCGACTTCGCCGTCTCCGACCGGGGCGGCGTCATCGACGTGGCCATGACGGTCCTCGCCGCCGCTACGGCGCTGCTGATCCGGGCCCTCTGGCGTACCGGACCGGGGCCCGACGCCGGCGGGTCGCGGCCCGGCGACAACGGTCCGGGGCCGGCCGGCGGGGGATCGTCCGGGCGGGCCGGACGGCGGCGCGTCGCCGGGATGTTCCTGGCCGCCTGGACCGCCGGCCTGGTCACCGCCGCCGTGGTGCCCACCAACGAGCCCGGCCTGCCGATGGACACCGCGGCCTACCTGCACCGGTACGCCTCGGTGGTCGCCTTCCTCGCACTGCCGGCCGCCGGCTGGCTGCTCGCCGGACTGCTGGGCGGCGGTGCCGGCGGCTGGGTGCGCGGATTCGCCCTGGCCAGCCTGCTGCTGGCCGGGGCGATGGTCTGGTCCGCCTATCCCGGCGAGCGCATGCTCATCGGGCTCGCCGAACGCCTGCTCATCCTCGCGGAGGTCGCCCTGCTCGGGGTGCTGGCGGCGAGCCTGGCCCGCCGACCGGCGCGGGAGATCACTCCAGTTCGTGGAGCATGAGCTGGCGGGCGGCCTCCGTGATCGAGCCGGACAGGCTCGGGTAGATGGTGATGGTCTGCGCCAACTCGTTGACCGTGAGGTTGTTCTCCACCGCCATCGTGATGGGCAGGATCAGCTCGCTGGCCTTCGGGGCCACCACCACGCCGCCGACCACCTGGCCGCTCGCCGGCCGGCAGAAGAGCTTGACGAACCCGTCGGCGAGGTCGTCCATCTTCGCCCGGGCGTTCCCCGACAGCGGCAGCATCACCTGCCGGGCGGGCACCTTGCCGGCGTCCACCTCGTTCTGGGAGACCCCGACCGTGGCCAGCTCCGGGTCGGTGAAGACGTTCGCCGCGACCGTACGCAGCCGCAGCGGCCGGACGGCCTCGCCGAGCGCGTGCCACATGGCGATCCGCCCCTGCATGGCGGCGACGCTGGCCAGCGGCAGCACGCCCGTGCAGTCGCCGGCGGCGTAGATGCCGGGCACGTTGGTCCGGGACACCCGGTCCACGTTGACGTAGCCGCCCCGGGCCAGCTCGACGCCGTACTCGGCGAGGCCCAGGCCGGTGGTGTTGGGGATCGAGCCGACGGCGATCAGCGCGTGCGAGCCGTACACCTTGCGGCCGTCGGACAGCTCGACCTCGACGCCGGTGGGCGAGCGGCGGACCGCCTCCGCGCGGGAGTTGTTGAGGATGCTCATGCCCCGGGAGCGGAAGACCCGCTCGATGGCCATGGCCGCGTCGGCGTCCTCGTGCGGCATCACCCGGTCCCGGCTGGAGACCAGGGTGACCTCGACTCCCATGGCCAGGTACGCGCTGGCGAACTCGGCGCCGGTGACCCCGGAGCCGACCACGATGAGATGCTCGGGCAGCTCGGGCAGGTCGTACACCTGGCGCCAGGTCAGGATGCGTTCCCCGTCGGGTACGGCGGTGGGGAGCTGGCGTGGGGTGGCGCCGGTGGCGATCAGCACGGTGGACGCGTCGATCGGGTACTCCGCGCCCTCGGCCGGCGTGACGATCACGCGGTGGGTGTGGCCGAGCCTGTCCTCGCCCATCCGGGCGGTGCCGGGGACGAACGTGACGCCGGCCTTCACCAGCTTGGCGTGGATGTCGGCGGACTGGGCCAGCGCGAGCCGCTTCACCCGTTCGTGCACCGCCCGGGCGTCGACGGTGACCGCCTCCAGCCCGTCGGAGTGCACCCCGAACTCCTCGGTGTCCCGGTACCCGGTGACCACCTCCGAGCTGGCGATGAAGGTCTTGGACGGGACGCAGTCGGAGAGCACGCAGGCGCCCCCCGCGCCGTCCGCCTCCACCACGGTGACATCAGCGTCCAGCTGGGCGGCGACCAGGGCCGCCTCGTACCCGGCCGGCCCCCCGCCGATGATCACGATCTGGCTCACAGCGCCCGCCCCTCGTCCATGCTCACAGTGACTTTCTTCTCCCGAACGCGTCCGACACGCACCGTCGTATTCTCCCCCACCCGTCCGCCGGGCTATCGTCATCGCCGTGCGTCATTACGCCGCCTACGGCTCAAACCTGGACCCTGCCCGGATGCGCGCCTACTGTCCGCATTCGCCGATGGTGGGCATCGGCTGGCTGGAAGGCTGGCGCCTCACCTTCGCGGGCGAGGGCACGATGGGCTGGGAGGGCGCGGTCAGCACCGTCGTCGAGTCCCCGGGGGACCGGGTGTTCGTCGCGCTGTACGACATCCACCCGTACGACGCCGCCCAGCTCGACGAGATCGAGGGGGTGACCGCCGGGACGTACCGCAAGCTGCACGTCCGGGTCTCCACCCTCGACGGGGACGTGACCGCCTGGGTCTACGTCTTCGACGGCTACGAGGGCGGTCTGCCGACGTCGTGGTACCTGTCGGAGATCGCGACCGCGGCCGAGAAGGCGGGCGCGCCCGCCGACTACGTCGGCGAGCTGCGGTCCCGGCCCACCGGCACCGCGTCGGCGTAGCGCGTCTCCCACGCCCCCAGTCTGCGCCGTCGGCGCGGCGGGCGGGCCGGCACCCCCGTGCCGGGTCGCCTGTCACACACCCGTGGCCGCGACCGTCCGCTCGTACACGTCGATCCAGTGCAGCTCCCGCAGCCCCACGGAGCGGTAGAGGTTGACCGGGACGGTCGGGTTGGCCAGGTCGACGCCGAGGCCGGCGGCGGCGCGGCCCTTCGCGGCGTACGTGGCGAAGGCCCGGCGCAGCAGCGCCGCGCCCACCCCGCGCCGCCGGTACGCCGGCAGCACCGACAGCGTGCGCACCCAGCCCATGTCCTGCTCCAGCGCCTGGTCCGAGGACTGGAGGGCACCCGCCGGCTCCCCGTCGACCTCGGCGACGAACCACTCGTCCCAGACCTTGCCGGACGACGGGATCAGCTCCCGCCACGCCTCGAAGTCGAGCGGCTCGTAGTCCGGGGTGTCCCGGAACGCGGTGTCGTAGATGCGGTGGAACAGCCGCAGGTCGGCCTCGTCGCCGGCGCGCAGCGGCCGGACGCTCACCCCGGGCGGGGGCGCCGGCTCGGCGGTCAGGTCCGCGAGGGAGCGGCTCATCCGCACGTACCGCTTGACCCGGATGAATCCGGCCTCGGCCAGTTCGGCCGCCCAGCGGGTCTCCGGGGCGCAGACCCCGCAGCGGACGGTCAACGCCGCCAGCCCGCGCTCGGCGGCCCGCTCGGCGACCCGGTCGAGCTGCCGGGCCAGCAGCGGGGCGCGCAGGTCCGCCCCGCGCTCGGGGTCGACCAGGACGTCGACGAACTCCCGGCCGATCCCGGTCGGGTTGTTCAGGATCGCCCAGGCGACCGCGACCCCGTCCGGGTCGGTGACCAGCCAGGAGTCCCGGGCCGGATCGAGGAAGGGTGCGGTGAGCGCCGCCCTCACGTCCTCGGCGTCGAAGTCGGGGTGGCCGATCGCGAAGGTGTCGGCGGCGTGCACGACGGCCAGGATCGCCGGCACGTCGTCGAGGGTGGGGCGGCGGGCGGTCCAGCCGGCGGGGAGAGTCACGGGGCGATCCTGGCAGCCGACCCCGGTCCGCGCCGCTGATTTTCCGCCCGCGCCGCGCCGCGTCGCTTGCGGCGGCGACCCGCGGTGGCGCTCGCGTCCGGCGGCGGTACTCGGCGACGGCTCGCGTCCGGCGGCGGTACTCGGCGACGACTCGCATCCGGCGGCGGTACTCGGCGACGACTCGCATCCGGCGGCGGCGCTCGACGGCACCGGCGGTGAGCGGGGTGTCCCGCCATACCGCAGGCGTCAGGAAGGGACTCTTGCCTGCACCTCGGCGCGGACGGCGGCGAGCAACTCCAGCAGCTCCGCGCCCTCACCGGGGACGAGGGCGCGGAACGCGGCCGAGGCCAGCCGGTCGGTCACCGCCTCCGCCCAGAGCCGGCGGCGCACCAGCGGGGCGACCCGCGGGTACGGCGGCGGCCAGCCGCACGCCAGCGCGCCCGCCTCGCCCTCCGGCCCGGCCAGCACCGCCTCCAGCGGGGTCATCCCACCGGCCCGCACCGCCAGCAGGTACGCCCCGGCGAAGTGCTCGCGCAACAGCAGCAGGCCGACGGCGGCGCGGGCGCCCGGGGAGCCGTCGGGGACCGGCATGGCCCGCCAGGCGGCGAAGAGCGGCATGGCGCTGTCGTCCGCCGCGTCGACCACCCGGTGCAGCAGCCCGGCCAGCCGGGTCACCCCCGGGAGCTCGGCCAGGTGCTGGACGCCCCACCGGCAGCACTCGGCGAGGTTCGCCGTCGCCACCTCGGCCGGGCGTACCACCCGGGTCGCGGCGTCCCAGCCGTCGGCGACCGCGTCGGGCGCGACGAAGCCGAGGGCGGCGGCCACCGTGGGCGCCCGGACGTCGCCGAGCGCCCCCGCCCGGCCGGTGATGTAGAAGGCCCAGCCCGAGATACCGAGCAGGCGGGCCCGGCGCAGGGTGCCCGGGCAGCGGCTGAACGCCTCCCCGAGTTCCAGCACGTACGGCTTGCTCGCGGCGGCGAGCTGCTCCGGCGTCATCGTCAGTCAGTCTGCACCGCCGTCGCCGCCGACGGCAGCCCCCTCTTCGGCGTCGAGCGCCTCGATGGCCCCCTCGACCTCGCCGGCGCGGCGCCTGGCGGTGGTGACCGCCCGCTCCGCCGAGCGCCGGGCCAGCTTCCGCCGGCTCAGCTCCTGCTCGGCCTCGGCCCGGCGGCGCTCCAGCTCGGCCAGGGAGCGCTCGATGTCGGCCAGTTCCTCCGCGCCGTCGCGCTCGGCGCCCGCGGCGGTGGCCAGCTCCGCCTCGGCCCGCTCCTGCTCGGTACGCGCCTTCGTCAGCTCCCGTTCCAGCGCCCGGCGCTGCCGCGCCCGCTCGGCCCGGGCCGCCCGTTCCGCCGCCCGCTCGTCGCGTTCCCGCCGCGCCCGGTCCCGTTCGGCGGCGCGGTCCCGTTCGGCGGCGGCCTCGCGTGCGGCGGCAGGCTTCCGTTTGGCGGTGGGCTCCCGTTCGGCGGCGGGCTCCCGTTCGATGGGGCGGCCCCGCCGGGGGGCCGGTGCGGGCTCCTCGCCGCCGGTGACCAGGCGCAGCTGGGGACGGGGCACCTCACCGAAGCCGGCGTAGCTGGCGGCCCGCAGCAGCCGGCCGGACCGCACCTGCCCGGCCACCTCGGCGTCGGCCAGCGCGGCGTTGAGGGTGGCCTCCACCTCGGCCAGCGGCAGCTTCCCGGCCGGCGGGCCGCCGTCGGCCTCGGCGGCCAGGTGACGCACCTCGGCGACGAGCGCGGCGACCACCGCACGCCGCTGGGCGGACAGCTCCCGCAGCCGGGGGCCGCGCAGGTCGCGCTGGGCCGCGCGCAGCGCCTCGGCGAGCTGGGCCAGGTCGGCGACCAGCTCGGGGCGGCGGATGGCGAGCAGGTTGACCAGCCACGCCGCCACGGTCGGCCGGCGCAGCCCGGCGATCTCCCGGGCGGCGGCCGGATCGCCGGCCCGTCGGGCCTCGGCGACGGCGGCGTCCCGGGTGGCGACGAACCGGTCCGGCGGCTCGGCGTACAGGCGCCGGACCAGGTCCTGAGGGGGTGGCACCTCGGTCAGACGACGAACCGGCTGCCCGGCTCGAGGCGCTGGTACTCCGTTTTGGACAGGGCGGCGTACTGACGGTTGTAGACGGCGAAGCCGTTGTCGTTGAGCAGCGCGTCGTGCAGGGCGTACGCGCGGCGCGGGGCGACGGCCCGGATGAAGTCGAGCACCTCGGAGAACTTGCACCAGGGGGCGTGGATGGGCGCGAAGAGGGTGTCCACCGGCGTGTCCTCGGGCACCACGAGGGAGTCACCCGGGTGGTAGACGGCGTCGTTGATCAGGTAGCCGATGTTGTCGATCACCGGGATGTCGGGGTGGATGACGGCGTGCCGCCCACCGTACGCGCGCACCGGAACGCCGGCCGCGGTGAACGACTGGCCGGGGGTGACCGGGTCCAGCGCCTCGGCCGCGTCGCCGAGGACGCCGGCCAGCGACGCCGGGCCGTGGACGCGGAACGGCCGGCGGTCGAGCTGCCGCGTGATCGCCTCGGCGTTCACGTGGTCGGGGTGCTCGTGGGTGATCAGCACCGCGTCCGCCCCGTCCAGCGCCGCCGGGTCGCTGAACACGCCGGGGTCGACGACGAGCACTCCCCCGTCGTGCTCGACGCGGAGGCAGGAGTGGGCGTACTTGGTGACCTGCATCGTGACTCCTGGGTTGTCGAATCGTGACGTCCTCAGCGCAGTCTGCCGGAACCGGCGCGACGGCGCGTCACGTCTGACGTATCGCCCCGACGGCCGCCAGGCCCACGGGAAACCCGACGGCCGCCAGGCCCACGGGAAAGACGATCGGAGCAGGGATGGACGGACGGAACAGACGCACGCTGCTGGCCGCGCTGGGGTTGGCGGCCATGCTGGCGATGGGCGGGTGCAGTGGATTCCGCGGGGACTCGAACGCTGAGGACTCCGCGGCGGTGGCGCCGGCGGGCAAGCCGGGGACCGGCCAGCAGGCGGCGGGCGGCGCGGACGCGAAGGCCGGCGCCGGCGGCGGCTCGCCGGACCTGCGGGTCGACCAGCGGTCGATCATCTACACGGGAACGATGCGGGTCGCCGTGGACGACGTGGACGCCGCCGCCCGCGCGGCCGTCGACCGGGTGACCGGGGCGGGCGGCTTCGTCGGCGGCGACGAGCGGCGCAGCGGGGGCGCCGACGCCCGGGCGGAGCTGACGCTGCGCGTGCCGGCCGACCGCTTCGCCGGCGTGCTGGAGGACCTGGCGAGGCTCGGCCGGCAGCAGCAACGTTCGGTACGCACCGAGGACGTGACCGAGGAGACGATCGACCTCGACGCCCGGATCGCCACCCAGCGCGCCCGGGTGGAGAGCGGCCGCAAGCTGCTGGCCCGGGCGACCTCGATCGGCGACCTGGTGACGCTGGAGGGCGAGGTGGCCCGGCGGGAGGCGGACCTCGCCTCGCTGGAGGCGAAGAAGCGCCGCCTGGCCGACCTCACGGCGCTGTCCACGATCACGCTCACCCTCGTCGGGCCGGAGGTGGGCGGCGCGGACGAGGAGCCCGGCACGGGCTTCCTGGCCGGCCTGCGCGGCGGCTGGAACGCCCTCGTGGCCTCGGTGAACGTCCTGCTGACCGTGCTCGGCGCGATACTGCCCTTCGCGGTGCCGGTGGCCTTGGTGGTGGCGGTGCTGCTGCGGCTGCGCCGCCGCGGGCGGGCGCCGGCCGCGCAGCCGGCGGCCGGCGTCAGCCCCGGGGCCGTCAGCGAGCCGCCGCCAGTGCCCGCAGCGCGGTCTGCACCATGACCCGGACGCCGGCCGGGATCGCCCGCTCGTCCACGTCGAACGAGGCGCGGTGCAGGTCGACGTTCGGGCCGGACCGGCCGACGCCGAGGCGGGCCAGCGCGCCGGGGACGTACTCCAGGTACCAGGAGAAGTCCTCGCCGCCCATGCTCTGCGGGGTCTCCGCGACGCCGTCGGGGCCGAGCGCGGCGGCGGTGGCGGCGGTCAGCACCTGGATGGCCCTGGCGTCGTTGGTCACCGGCGGCCGGCCACGCAGGTACTCCAGGTCGACGGTGGCGCCGGTGGGGGCGATGACGTCGCGGACCACCTGAGCGACGATCTTGGGCGCCTGCTCCCAGGTGTCGCGGTCCATCACCCGCAGGGTGCCGGAGGCGCTCGCCTCGGACGGGATGACGTTGTACCGGGTGCCGGCCGCGGCCTGGCCGAACACCAGCAGCAGCCCGCTGTTGGCCGGCACCCGGCGGCCGACCAGGGCGGGCACCTCGGTGACCAGCCGGCCCAGCGCGTCGACCAGGTCGACGGTCAGGTGCGGGCGGGCGGTGTGTCCGCCCGGGCCGGTGAGCCGGACGGTGACGTTGTCGGCGGCGGCGGTGATCGGGCCGACCCGCAGGCCGATCCGGCCGACCGGCTGGTTGGGGTCGCAGTGCAGGGCGAAGATCTGCACCACGTCGTCCAGGCCGCCGGCCTCGATGACCTCCAGCGAGCCGCAGGGCAGGATCTCCTCGGCCGGCTGGAAGATCAGCCGGACCCGGCCGTCCAGCTCGCCGAGGTCGGCGAGCTGGGCCAGCAGCATGCCGACGCCGAGCATGACGGTGGTGTGCACGTCGTGGCCGCAGGCGTGGCACACGCCGTCCTTCGTGGACCGGTACGGCACATTCTTGACGTCGGTCAGCGGCAGCGCGTCGATGTCGGCGCGGAGCGCGACCACCGGGCCGTCCGGGCGCCCGTCGATGTCGCAGATGACGCCGTTGCCCTTGGGCAGCAGCCGCGGGTTCAGGCCGGCGAGCGACAGCTCGCGCCCGATCAGGGCGGCGGTCTCGAACTCCTCGCCGGAGAGCTCCGGGTGGGAGTGGATGTGCCGACGGGTGGCGATGAGGCGGGGTAGCCGGAGATCGAGCAGGTCGTCGAGCCCGAAGGGCAGGGGCTGGGCCCCGGACGGGGCCTCGGACCAGGGGGACGACTCCAACAGGCCGCTGGTCGGCCGCGTCAACGCACTCGTCACGTCGAATTCTCGATCACTAGAAATGGATGGATCTTCGGGCAGAACAGCAGACAGCCTAGACCTCCGACGGTGACGTTGCGCACCATCATTTTCGTGACGGTTGGGAGGCGCAGCGTCACGAATGTCCAGGCTCGAGGCCTCCAAGATCTGCGGGACAGCAGGTAGATCGCGGTCGAATGCCATCATCTGCCCCACCTCCTACAACGCGTAACCGATTCGCGGTCACGAAGTCGCCGTCGACCCGGGGCCGTCGTTCCGAATTGTCGCATTAGTCGCGTCAATTAACGGCCGCTCGGACAATTAACCGACCACCACGAGCGGCCGTACGACTCCCGACGGTGACACGGCGGGGCGCCGCGCTCCCGCACACGCTGTCCGTCCCGGTCACCCTGTCCGTCCCCGGTCACCCGGACGGCTTACCCACCGTTCCGGGACCGCACACGGCGCGGGCGGGAGACCGGTCAGAAACGGTCACTGGGACGGTAGGTGCCCCAGACCTGGCGCAGGGTGCCGCAGACCTCCCCGACCGTGGCCCGGGCGCGCAGGGCCTCCTTCATCGGGTGGAGCACGTTCTGCGTGCCCTCGGCGGCGACGCGCAGCTCGGCCAGGGCCCGCTCGACCGCGCCCGCGGCGCGCTCCGCGCGCAGCTTGGCCAGCCGCTCGGCCTGGGCCGCCTCGATCGCCGGATCCACCCGCAGCGGCTCGTACGGCTCGTCGGCGTCGACGGTGAACCGGTTGAGGCCCACCACCACCCGCTCGCCCGAGTCGATCTGCTGGGCGATCCGGTACGCCGACTGCTCGATCTCCCGCTTCTGGAAGCCGGCCTCGATCGCGTCCACCGCCGAGCCGTGCTCGAAGACCCGGGCCATCAGCCCGTCGACCGCCGACTCGATCTCGGCCGTCATCGCCTCCACCACGTACGACCCGGCGAACGGGTCGACGGTGGCGGTCAGGTCCGTCTCGTACGCGAGCACCTGCTGGGTGCGCAGCGCGAGCCGGGCGGCCTTCTCCGTCGGCAGCGCGATCGCCTCGTCGAAGCTGTTCGTGTGCAGCGACTGGGTGCCGCCGAGCACCGCGGCCAGCCCCTGGACCGCCACCCGGACCAGGTTCACCTCGGGCTGCTGGGCGGTGAGCTGCACGCCCGCCGTCTGGGTGTGGAACCGCAGCATCATCGACTTCGGGTCCTTCGCCCCGAACTCGTCGCGCATCAGCCGGGCCCAGATCCGCCGGGCGGCGCGGAACTTCGCCACCTCCTCCAGCAGGGTCGTGCGGGCCACGAAGAAGAACGACAGCCGGGGCGCGAAGTCGTCCACGGCCAGCCCGGCCGCCAGCGCCGCGCGGACGTACTCGACGCCGTTGGCCAGCGTGAACGCGATCTCCTGCGCGGGGCTCGCGCCCGCCTCGGCCATGTGGTAGCCGGAGATGGAGATGGTGTTCCACTTCGGCACCTCGCCGCGGCAGTACGCGAAGGTGTCCGCCACCAGCCGCAGGGAGGGCTTCGGCGGGAAGATGTACGTCCCCCGCGCGATGTACTCCTTCAGGATGTCGTTCTGGATCGTGCCGTTGAGCGCCGCGCCCGGCACCCCGGACTCCTCCGCGACGAGCTGGTAGAGCAGGAGCAGCACCGACCCCGGCGCGTTGATCGTCATCGAGGTGGAGACCTTGTCCAGCGGGATGCCGTCGAAGAGCACCCGCATGTCCTCGATGGAGTCGATGGCCACCCCGACCTTGCCCACCTCGCCGTGCGCGATCGGGTCGTCGGAGTCGTACCCCATCTGGGTCGGCAGGTCGAAGGCGACGGACAGGCCCATCGTGCCGGCGCGCAGCAGCTGGTGGTAGCGCGCGTTGGACTCGGCGGCCGTGCCGAATCCGGCGTACTGGCGCATGGTCCACGGCCGGGAGGTGTACATGGTGGGGTAGACCCCACGCGTGTACGGGAATTTCCCCGGGTCGCCGAGCCTGGCGTCCAGGTCCGCGGGCAGGTCGGCCGCCGTGTAGACGCCCTCGATCGGGAAGCCGGACTCGCTTGACCGCCGTTCGCTCATCCCCGGATGGTAGGACGCGTCGAGACATCGACGGGTGAGGGATTCGGCACACCCCGGGCGCGGCCCGGGGTGAACGGCCGGGCACGTACTGTCGAGTACGGTAAAGGTCCGCCGCGTCGGGTTTCGCATCGGGCGTCGGAACCAGCAAGATAGAGGGGTTGTGTCCCAGCCCCCTCGACTTCCCCCGGTGGCTTTTCTGTGACTCAGATCCCGACGTGGAGCGGCGGAGCGGCCAGCCCACCCCACGGACGCGCGGCACCCGGAACCACCATCGGTGACCGGTACTCGCTCCGGTCCCCGGTGGGCAACGGCGGCATGGGCACGGTCTGGCGTGCCACAGACACCCTGTTGCGGCGCGACGTGGCGGTCAAGGAGGTCGTCCTCCCGCCCGGGCTCGCCCCCAGCGACCGCGACGCGATGTACGAGCGCACCCTGCGCGAGGCCCGCGCCGCCGCGGCCATCCAGCACCCGGCCGTGGTCCAGGTGTACGACGTGGTCACCGAGGGTGGCCGGCCCTGGATCGTGATGGAGCTGCTGGACGCCCGCAGCCTCGCCGACATGGTGATCGAGGACGGGCCGGTCGCGCCCCGCGCGGTCGCCAAGATCGGCATCGCCCTGCTCGGCGCGCTGGAGGTGGCGCACGCGATCGGCGTGCTGCACCGCGACGTGAAGCCGGCCAACGTGCTGATCTGCACCGACGGCCGGTGCGTCCTGACCGACTTCGGCGTGGCCCGGATGCCCACCGACGTGCAGCTCACCACGCCGGGGATGGTGCTCGGCTCGCCGCACTTCATCTCCCCCGAGCGGGCCATGGGCCAGGACTTCGGGCCGCCGAGCGACCTCTTCTCCCTCGGCGTGACGCTGTACACGGCGGTCGAGGGGCGGCCCCCGTTCGACCGGGGCGACCCGATCGAGACCATGCACGCCGTGGTGGAGGACCCGCCGGCCACCCCGCAGCGCAGCGGCCCGCTGACCCGGGTGCTGATGGGTCTGCTGGAGAAGGACCCGGCCCGCCGGCTCGACGTGCACACCGCCCGCGCCATGCTGCGCGAACTGCTGGCCGGCCCGCTGACCAGCACCGCCACGGCGGTCAACTCGGTCACCGACCCGTACGCCGTGGTGCCGGTGCAGCCGCGGCCGGTCGCCGTCCCGCCGCCCCCCGCCGCCGCCGAGCCCAAGCCGACCGGCAAGATCGGCGGCCGGGCGATGCTCGGCCCCGGCGAGTCGCTGACCGACCGGCTGGCCGCGCTGCGCCGGGGCGAGCAGCCGAAGACCACCGCCGCCACCGCCACCGCCGGGCTCGACGACACCAGCGCCGACGCGCTCGCCGGCCCGCTGAGCACCCCGACCGGGGCCATGCCCGCGCCGGCGGCCCTGCCGGCGGCGCCCGCCCTGCCGAAGCCGCCCGCCGGCCGGACGTACGGCGGCGGATCGGAGACCACCCAGCGGGTGGACGCCACCGCCGCGCCGGAGGCCACCCAGCGGGTCACGTACGGCTCCCCGGAGGCCACCCAGCGCGTGCACGGCGCCGCGCCCGACACCACCCAGCGCGTGCCGTACGGCAACGCGCCCGAGGTCACCCAGCGCGTCCCGTACGGCGGTGCGCCCGACGCCACCCAGCGGGTCCCCTTCGGCCCCCGGCCGGACGCCACCCAGCCCGTGCCGGGGTACCCGGGCGCGCCTGAGGCGACCCAGCCGGTCGGGGCGTACGGCGCGGGCCCGTGGGCGGTGCCCGGCACCGGCCAGCCGTGGACGGTCCCGGCCCCCGCGCCCGCCCCGACCGGGGGCGGCGCGCTCGGCGGGGTACGCCGGGCCGGCGGCCAGCTCGTCACCACCGTCAAGGGCTGGCCGCGCAAGGCGCAGTTGGCCGCGGCCGGCGGCCTGGCCGCGCTGCTGCTGATCGGCGCGGTCGTCCTGTTCAGCGGCGGCGACCCGGAGACGCCGGCGCCCCCGCAGGCCCAGCCGACCGCACCGGCCGGGCCCGGGGTAGAGATGCAGGAGCACTCGACCAAGGGCATCACGGTGCGGGTCCCCAAGGGGTGGGAGCGCAAGAGCGCCGGCGGCGTGTGGGTCGACTTCGTCGACCCGGAGGACAGCGGGCGCAAGGTGCGCATCCTCGCCGAGAAGTGGAGCGGCACGTCGATGAGCTGGGCCGAGACCGCCGCCCGTGGTCTCCAGGGCAACTTCAGCTCCTGCAAGAAGCCGTACAACCAGATCGCGATGAGCGAGCAGGAGCTGGCCGGGCAGGTGGCGGCCGAGTTCGAGTACACCTGCGGCGAGGGCGACACCATGCGCCACGGTGTGTGGCGCGGGGTGGTCCACGACGGCAGGGTCTACTCGTTCTACCTCTCCGCCACGCACGCCCGGTTCGCCGAGAGCAAGCCGATCTTCGATGAGATGGTGAAGTCCTTCCAGCTCAACGGGGCCAACTGAGGACATCGAGCCGGCCGGATCAAGGCCGACGGGGCGTGGTGATCCGCCGCCGTGCTATCAAGTGGCAATGGCGGCGGAAACCACTGACATCGACGACATTCGCGCGCGGGCCCAGCGGTGGCTCGACGACGACCCGGACCCGGCCACCCGCGAGGAGCTGCGGGCGGTGCTCGACCGGCTGCCGGCGAGCGCGCCCGAGCTGGCCGACCGGTTCGCCGGGCCGCTGACCTTCGGCACCGCCGGGCTGCGCGGGCCACTGCGCGCCGGCCCGAACGGGATGAACCTCGCCGTGGTCACCCAGGCCGCGGCCGGGCTGGTCGGCTGGCTCGCCGCCCAGGGCGCCACCGGCCCGCTGGTGATCGGGTACGACGCCCGGCACGGCTCCCGGGAGTTCGCCGAGCGCACCGCCCAGGTCGCCACCGGCGCGGGGCGGCCGGCGCTGCTGCTGCCCCGCCCGCTGCCCACGCCCGTGCTGGCGTACGCGGTGCGGCACCTGGACGCGGCGGCGGGCGTGATGGTGACCGCGAGCCACAACCCGCCGCAGGACAACGGCTACAAGGTCTACCTCGGCGCGCAGCTCGGCGGGGCGCTGGGCGCGGGCGCGCAGATCGTGCCGCCGGCCGACGCCGAAATCGAGGCGGCCATCCGGGCGGTCGGTCCGCTGGCCCAGGTGCCGCTCGGCCCCGCCGGCCAGGTGCTCGGCGACGACCTGGTGGTCTCGTACGTCGACCGGGCCGCCGCCGTGGTCTCCCCCGACGGGCCGCGTGACCTGTCGGTGGCGTACACGCCGCTGCACGGCGTGGGCGCGGCGGTGCTGGCCGCCGCCTTCGTGCGGGCCGGGTTCGCGGTCCCCGGGGTGGTGCCCGAGCAGGCGGAGCCGGACGCGGCGTTCCCGACCGTCTCCTTCCCCAACCCCGAGGAGCCGGGCGCGGTGGACCTGCTGGTGGCGCTCGCCGAGCGGACCGGCGCGGACATCGCCGTCGCGAACGACCCGGACGCGGACCGCTGCGCGGTGGCGGTACGCGACGCCGCGGCCGGCGGATGGCGGATGCTGCGCGGGGACGAGGTGGGCGTGCTGCTCGCCGACCACCTGATGCGCCGGGGCGTCAAGGGCCTGTACGCCACCACGATCGTGTCGTCGTCCCTGCTGCCGGCGATGTGCGCGGCCCGCGGCCTGCCGTACGACGAGACGCTGACCGGGTTCAAGTGGATCGTCCGGGCCGGTGGTGGCGCGGAGCCGCTGGTGTACGGCTACGAGGAGGCGCTCGGCTACTGCGTCGCCCCCGACCACGTCCGGGACAAGGACGGCATCACGGCCGCGCTGACCGTCGCCGAGCTGGCCGCCGACCTGAAGGCGCGGGGGCGCACGCTCACCGACCGGCTGGACGAGCTGGCCGCCGAGTTCGGGGTGCACCACACCGACCAACTCTCGGTGCGGGTGGACGACCTGCGGGTGATCGCCGACGCGATGGCCCGGGTGCGGGCGGCCACCCCGACCCAGCTGCTCGGCCGGCCGGTGACCGAGACGCGGGACCTGCTGCCCGGGGCGGACGTGGTGATCCTGCGGACCGGGGCGGCCCGGGTGGTGATCCGGCCGTCGGGCACGGAGCCGAAGCTGAAGGCGTACCTGGAGGTGGTGGAGCCGGTCGCGGACGGCGACGTGGCCGCGGCCCGGACCCGCGCGGCCGCCGCCGTCGCGGCGCTGCGTGCCGAGACGGCCGCCGCCCTCGGCCTCTGAACCCAGACGGCCAGGGCGCGGCCGACGCAATCACGCGGAGTGATGACGCCCTGCGCCCCGACCCACCTCCTGCGGGCCCTTTGCTCTGCACCCGCCGAGGCGGCGGTCACCGTACGTGGCCGTCGCGCGGACGGGTGCAGAGCAAAGGGGCCAGAGCGAGTGGTGGGTGGTCGGGCAGACCCGCGCCGGGACCGGCGCTGGCGCGAGCGCGTTCCCGGGCTCGCGCCCCGGCCCCGGTGGGCGGTCAGACGCGCTTGCCGATGGCGGCGTCGATCGCCTTGCCCAGGGCGGCGACGACGAGGCTGACGGACGGGCGGACCACCGAGTCGTCCAGGCTGACGGTGCCGGAGAAGCCGGCGCCGCCGGCGATCTCCTCCAGCCGGACGTGCGCGTCCCGGGCCGCGTCGCCGGCCAACCCGAGCGCCGGCTCCATCCGCAGCACCGCCACCAGCGTGGCCAGCGCGGCGGTCCGCTCGTCGGGGACCTGCCCGCCGGCCAGCGCCTCGGCCAGCCGGCCGCGGGTGTCCGCCTCCACCGCCGCGTCCGCCAGGGGGTAACGGTGCACGTGGATGAACCCCAGCTCGGTCTCGTCGATGTCCCGCACCACGCCCCTGCCGACGAGGTCGCCGAGGATGCGGTCGCGCAGGCCGTGGCGCAGCCGCTGCACCCAGGAGGAGGGGCTGTGCGGGGTGTCGGCGGCGATCCGGGCCAGCACGTCGTCGAGGATCGGCTCACCGGTGGGGGTGGGGTCGGTGGCCGCCAGGTTCCCCTCGGCGTACGCGATCCGGCCGGCCAGGGCCAGCTCGATCAGGACCGCGGCGGCCATTCCCAGGTCGAGGCTGATCCGCGGCATGGTCGCCTTGCCGGATTCGTCGTCATAGGCGAGGAGCAGCAGCTCTTCGGCCAGCGCAACACCAGTCATGGCCCGAGACGGTAGCGCCTGACCGCACCTCCGCGCGCCCTGACCCGCCCGGGGAAGAGGCGCGCCCGCGGGCCGCCCCGGACGGGGGCGGCCCGCCGGGGTCAGAAACGGGGCATTCCGCCGAACTGACGGTCGCCGGCGTCGCCGAGGCCGGGCACGATGAACATCTTGTCGTTGAGGCCCTCGTCGATCGAGGCGGTGACCAGACGCAGCGGCAGCCCGGACCGCTCCAGCCGTTCGATGGCCAGCGGCGCCACCAGCACGCAGAGCACGGTGATGTCGGTGCAGCCCCGGTCGGCGAGCAACCGGCAGCAGTGCTCGAGCGAGCCACCGGTGGCGACCATCGGCTCCAGGACCAGCACCGGCAGGCCGCTCAGGTCGCGGGGCAGCGACTCCATGTACGCGCGCGGGGCGAACGTCTCCTCGTCCCGGGCCAGGCCGACGAAGCCCATGGAGGACTCGGGCAGCAGGCCGAGCGCGGCGTCGGCCATGCCGAGACCGGCCCGCAGCACCGGCACGAGCAGCGGCGGGTTCGCCAGCCGGGTGCCCAGGGTGTCGGTCACCGGGGTCCGCACCGGGTACTTCTCGACGGGGAAGGAGCGCGCCGCCTCGTACACCAGCATGGTGGTGAGTTCGTGCAGCGCCGCCCGGAACGACGAGGAGTCGGTGCGCGCGTCCCGCATGGCGGTCAGCCGGGACTGGGCGAGCGGGTGGTCAATGACGTGTACGTCCACGATCGCCCAACCTACCGAACCGTCCGCGCGGGCGGCGCGGGAGCGGCGGACCGGCGACACCGCCCACCAGGCGGACCGCCGGCCCGGACACCGACGACAGTGACAGTTATCACTGAGCTGACGGATGCGTAGACTCCGGGACATGACGGCGACAGCGACGTCGGCCCGGTCGGACCTCTCCGAGCTGGGACGATCCGAGACCGCTCTGCGGACCTTCCTGAACGGCCTGCCGGGCGTGGACCAGGTCGGCGCGGAGCAGCGGGCGGCGCAGCTCAGCACCCGCTCCATCAAGACCACGGCCAAGGCCCAGGCGATCGATCTGGCGATCCGGATGGTCGACCTGACGACCCTGGAGGGGGCGGACACCCCCGGCAAGGTGCAAGCGCTCGCGGCCAAGGCGCTGCGCCCCGACCCCGCCGACCCGTCCTGCCCGCACGTCGGCGCCGTCTGCGTCTACCCGGCGATGGTCCCGCACGTGGCCGAGGTGCTGCGGGGCACGGGCGTGCACCTGGCCAGCGTGGCGACGGCCTTCCCCTCGGGCCAGGCGCCGCTGGAGGTCAAGCTCGCCGACACCCGGGCCGCCGTCGCCGACGGCGCGGACGAGATCGACATGGTGATCAACCGGGGCGCCTTCCTCGCCGGCCGCTACAAGGAGGTCTTCGACGAGATCGTCGCGGTCAAGGAGGCGTGCGGCGGTGCTGATGCCGGTCGCCAGGGGCGACCGCGAGCCCACCTCAAGGTGATCCTGGAGACCGGCGAGCTGGCCACGTACGACAACGTGCGGCGGGCCTCCTGGCTGGCCATGCTGGCCGGCGGCGACTTCATCAAGACCTCCACCGGCAAGGTCCCCGTGGCGGCCACCATGCCGGTGACGCTGGTGATGCTGGAGGCGGTCCGGGACTTCCGCGCCGCCACCGGGCGGCAGGTCGGCGTGAAGCCGGCCGGCGGCATCCGCACCAGCAAGGACGCGATCAGGTACCTGGTGATGGTCAACGAGACCGTCGGCGCGGACTGGCTCGACCCGAACTGGTTCCGGTTCGGCGCGTCCAGCCTGCTCAACGACCTGCTCATGCAGCGCACCAAGCTGAAGACCGGCGTCTACTCCGGTCCCGACTACTTCACCCTGGACTGAGAGCGATGTTCGAATACGCGCCCGCCCCCGAGTCCCGCTCGGTGGTGGACATCAAGCCCTCGTACGGGCTGTTCATCGACGGGAAGTTCGTCGACCCGACCGACGGCGGCAACTTCAAGTCGGTCAACCCGGCCACCGAGGAGGTGCTGGCGGAGGTCGCCGAGGCCGACGCGGAGGACGTGGACCGCGCCGTCCGCGCCGCCCGCCGGGCGTACGAGAAGGTCTGGGGCCCGATGCCGGGCCGGGACCGGGCCAAGTACCTGTACCGGATCGCCCGGATCATCCAGGAGCGCTCGCGCGAGCTGGCGGTGCTGGAGTCGCTGGACAACGGCAAGCCGATCAAGGAGTCGCGGGACATCGACATCCCGCTCGTCGCCGCGTACTTCTTCTACTACGCCGGGTGGGCCGACAAGCTCGAGCACGCCGGCTTCGGCCCGGACCCGCGGCCGCTCGGCGTGGCCGCCCAGGTCATCCCGTGGAACTTCCCGCTGATGATGCTGTCCTGGAAGATCGCCCCGGCGCTGGCCGCCGGCAACACGGTGGTGCTGAAGCCGGCCGAGACCACCCCGCTGACCGCGCTGCTCTTCGCCGAGATCTGCCAGCAGGCCGACCTGCCCGCCGGCGTGGTCAACATCGTCACCGGCGCCGGCGACACCGGCCGGACGCTGGTCGAGCACCCGGGCGTGGACAAGGTCGCCTTCACCGGCTCCACCGAGGTCGGGCGGGGCATCGCCCGGTCGGTCGCCGGCACCCGCAAGAAGCTCACGCTGGAGTTGGGCGGCAAGGCCGCCAACATCGTCTTCGACGACGCCCCGGTCGACCAGGCGGTCGAGGGAATCGTCAACGGCATCTTCTTCAACCAGGGGCACGTCTGCTGCGCCGGCTCCCGCCTGCTGGTCCAGGAGTCGGTGGCCGACGTGGTGCTGGAGTCGCTGAAGCGCCGGATGGCCCAGCTTCGGGTCGGCGACCCGCTGGACAAGAACACCGACATCGGGGCGATCAACTCGGCCGTCCAGCTCGCCCGGATCCGGGAGCTGTCCGAGGCCGGCTCCGCCGAGGGCGCCGAGCGCTGGTCACCCGCGTGCGAACTGCCCGACCGGGGCTTCTGGTTCGCGCCGACCATCTTCACCGGGGTCACCCAGGCGCACCGGATCGCCCGGGAGGAGATCTTCGGTCCGGTGCTGTCCGTGCTGACCTTCCGCACCCCGGCCGAGGCCATCGAGAAGGCCAACAACACGCCGTTCGGGCTGTCGGCCGGGATCTGGACCGAGAAGGGCTCCCGCATCCTGTGGATGGCCGACCGGCTGCGCGCCGGCGTCGTCTGGGCGAACACGTTCAACAAGTTCGACCCCGCCTCGCCGTTCGGCGGCTACAAGGAGTCGGGCTACGGTCGCGAGGGCGGCCGGCACGGGCTGGAGGCGTACCTCAATGTCTGAGCGCGTCGCGGTACGCAAGACGTACAAGCTCTTCATCGGCGGGAAGTTCCCGCGCAGCGAGTCGGGACGGTCGTACATCGTGCAGGACTCCAACGTCGTACTGGCCTCGCGCAAGGACGCGCGCGACGCCGTCGTCGCCGCCCGGGCCGCCGTGCAGGGCTGGGCCGGGGCGACCGCGTACAACCGGGGGCAGATCCTGTACCGGGTCGCCGAGATGCTGGAGGGCCGCCGCGAGCAGTTCGTGGCCCTCGGCGTGCCGGGCGAGGAGGTGGACGCGGCGACCGACCGCTGGGTCTGGTACGCCGGGTGGTCCGACAAGCTCTCCCAGGTGTACGGCGGCGCGAACCCGGTCGCCGGTCCGTACTTCAACCTGTCCGACCCGGAGCCGACCGGGGTGGTGGCCGTGGTGGCCCCGGAACGGCCGGCGCTGCTCGGCCTGGTCAGCGTGATCGCGCCGGCGATCGTCACCGGCAACACGGTCGTGGTGGCCGCCTCGCCGGCGCAGCCCCTGGCGGCGGTGACGCTGGCCGAGGTGCTGGCCACGTCCGACCTGCCCGGCGGCGTGGTGAACATCCTGACCGGCCGGCTCACGGACACGGTGCCGACGCTGGCCGGGCACATGGACGTCAACGCGATCGACCTGACCGGGGTGGCCGACGCCGAGCTGGCGAAGGAGCTGGAGGTCCGGGCGGCGGAGAACCTGAAGCGGGTGCTCCGGCCCGCCCCGGCCGACCACGACTGGACGGCCGACCCGGGCCTGACCCGGATGACGTCGCTGCTGGAGACGAAGACGGTCTGGCACCCCAAGGGGGTTTGATCGTCCCTGGCCTTGGGGGTTTCCGGGGAGCCCCGCCCGCTCGGGGCGGGGTTTCCGGGGGAGCCCACCCGCTCCGGGCGGTCAGGCTTGATCCCTCCGCGGGCGGGCTCCCCCGGAAACCCTCGGTGGGCGCTGTCCGCCCGGGTGGTCATAGCAGGGGTGCTGCCCTGGGAATCGGGTCTACTACGCGGGGTAGGATTGTGTCGTGACTCGGCTGGGGGATCTTGAGCGTGCGGTGATGGACGTGCTGTGGGACAAGGTCCCGGCCACGTCGGACGGGGCGACCGTACGCGAGGTCGCCGACGCGCTGGACGGCCGCGAGCTGGCGTACACGACGGTGATGACCGTGCTGGACCGGCTCGCCGGCAAGGGCATGGTGCAGCGCCAGCGGGAGGGGCGGGCCTGGCGCTACCGGGCCGCGGCCAGCCGCGAGGCGCACATCGCCCAGCTCATGCTCGACGCCCTCGAGCTGGGCGGCAGCCGGGACGCGGCGCTGGTGCGCTTCGCCCGCTCGGTGAGCGGGACCGAGGCCGACGTGCTGCGGGCCGCCCTGGCCGACGAGGCGACGGACCGGTAGGGCGGGCGTCATGGCGTACGCCGCGCATTTCGCCGCGACGGTCCTGGCCTGCTATTTGACCGCCCAGGTCCTGGCGTCCTCGACCTGGACGTGGCGCGCCCCGCGGGTCGCGATCGTCTGCTGGCAGGCGGTCGGGCTGGCGCTCGGCCTGTCCGCGATGGGCCTGCCGATGGCGCTCGGCCTGGCCGCGTACGACCGGCCGACCGGTGGCGCCCTGCTCGCCCTCGCCACCGACCTGGCCCACGGCACCCTTCCGGCCGATCTCGGGGAGGTCCACCTCGGGCTGGTCGGCGTCGGCTTCGGCATCGGCGCGGTGCTGCTCACCACGACGGTACGCAGCGTCCACGCGACCGTCCGGGCCCAGCGGCGGCACCGGGACCTGCTCGCCCTGGTGGCCCGGCGGGATCCCGCCGTCCCGGGGGCGCTGGTGCTGGACCACCCGAGCGCGGCGGCGTACTGCCTGCCGGGGGTCAAGCCGCGGGTGGTGGTCAGCGCGGGTGCGCTCGACCTGCTCGACCGGGCCGAGCTGGAGGCGGTGCTGACCCACGAGCGGGCGCACGCCCAGGAGCGGCACGATCTCGTGCTGCTGCCGTTCACCGCGCTGCGCCGGGCGCTGCCCTGGTTCCGCTGGGTGCGGGACGCGCACGAGCGGGTCGCCCTGCTGGTCGAGATGCGCGCCGACGACAAGGCCCGCGAGCTGCACGCCGAGGCGCCGTTGGCGGGCGCGCTGCGCCGGTTCGCCGCGGCCGGTCACCGGATCACCCCGGCCGGCGCGCTCGGCGTCGGCGACCGGGACCTGGACGTCCGGGTCCAGCGGCTGCTGGTCGCCGACCGGCCGCCCCGCCTGCTGGGGGCCGCCGCGCTGGCGGTGGCGACGACTCTGGTCGCGCTGCCGGTCTCCCTCTTCCTGAGCTGAGTTCGGCCCGCGGCGGCACCGTTCCGGGCTCGAGTGCCGTCCGCGCCGGCTCACCCAGC
This sequence comes from Micromonospora sp. B11E3, assembly GCF_039871625.1. NCBI lineage: Bacteria > Bacillati > Actinomycetota > Actinomycetes > Micromonosporales > Micromonosporaceae > Micromonospora > Micromonospora sp. B11E3. The sequence goes on from NZ_JBDPMC010000001.1 coordinate 166,654, forward strand.
CGGGCGTGGTGGACCAGTCGGTCGCCCTGTGGAGCTGCCCCGTCTGTGCTACCGGCCCGGGCGGGCCGCGACCACGGCGGGGTCGGGCCGACCGCGCCCGGCGGAGGGATCAAGCCTGACCGCCCGGAGCCGGGCGCAGTCGGCCCGACCCCCAAGCTCAGCCACCCGCAAGCTGGCACCCAGCCCACACCGGCCGCGACAATATGTCGTGAGGCTACGTGTAGGCTGGATATGACAAGCGAGCCTACTCCTCCGGAGGGCGGCCATGGATTCCCTGCTCCTCGCACGGCTGCAGTTCGCCATCACCACCTCGACGCACTTCCTGTTCGTCGCCGTCACGCTGGGGCTGGTCACCCTGCTGGTGGGGCTCCAGACCGCCTGGGTGGTCACCGGCAACCCGGCGTACGAGCGGCTGACCCGGTTCTGGGGCCAGCTCTACGTGATCAACTACGTGCTGGGCATCGCCACCGGCCTGGTGATGGAGTTCCAGTTCGGGCTGAACTGGAGCGAGCTGTCGCGCTACGTCGGCAACGTCTTCGGGGCGCCCCTCGCCATCGAGACGCTGGTCGCGTTCTTCCTGGAGTCCACGTTCCTCGGCATGTGGATCTTCGGGTGGCACCGGCTGCGTCGGGGCGTCCACCTGGCGCTGCTGTGGGGCGTGGCGCTGACCGCGTACGCCTCGGCGTTCTGGATCATGGTGGCCAACTCGTGGCTGCAGAACCCGGTCGGCTACGAACTGCGCGACGGGGTGGCCCACCTCACCGACTTCGGCGCCCTGCTCACCAACCCCACCCTCGGCATGGCCTTCGGGCACGTGGTGTCCGCCGCACTGCTCACCGGCGGGATGCTGATGGCGGCGGTCAGCGCGTACCACCTGATCCGGCGCACCCCCGACCACGCGCTGTTCCGCACCTCGCTGCGGATCGGGCTGGTCACCGCGACGCTCGCGATCACCCTCGTGCAGGGTTTCGGCTTCGCCCAGTTCGGCCCCGTCGGGCGGGTGCAGCCGACCAAGTTCGGCGGCAGCCCGGAGCAGGAGGCGCTGGTCGCCGACTGGACGGCACGGTTCGGGCCCGGCGACTACACCCCGCCGGTGCTCGCCAACGTCGGGCTGGGCTTCATGATCCTGATCGGCTTCGCCCTGGGCTGCCTCTGGCTGCTGCTGCCGCTGCTCTGGCGGGACGCGATCATCCGGCTGCGGTTCCCGCTGTGGCTGGTGCTGCTGGCGCTGCCGCTGCCCTTCGTGGCGGTGCTCCTGGGCTGGATCTCCCGGGAGGTGGGCCGCCAGCCGTGGGTGGCATACGGGCTGCTCCCCACCGGGCAGGCGGTCTCCCCGGTCGGCGCGCCGGTGATGCTCGCCTCGCTGATCGGCTTCACCGCGCTGCTCGGCACGCTCGCCGTCGCCAACTGGGTGCTGCTCGCCCGGCACGCCGCCCGGGGCGCCGCGGACCCGGCGCTCGGCCGCCCGCCCGGCCCGGGCACCGACGACACCCGCCCCGTGCCCGTCTTCAGCTGAGGAGCCCCCGTGGAACTCGCCTGGTACGCCCTGCTCGGCTTCTTCTTCGCCACCTACCTCGTGCTCGGCGGCTACGACTACGGCGTCGGGCTGCTGCTCGCTCGGGGCGGCGGGACGTCCCGCCGCGCCACGCTCACCGCCCTCGGCCCGTTCTTCCTCGGCAACGAGGTGTGGCTGGTGGCCACCGCCGGCATCCTGTTCGGCGCGTTCCCCGCCCTGGAGGGTGAGCTGCTCTCCGGGTTCTACCCGGTGGTCGTCACCGCGCTGGTCGGGGTGATCGCGGTGACCGTCGGCGTGCAGTTGCGTGGCCGCCCGGCCGCCGCGTCGGCCCGGGCCCGCTGGGACCGCGTGGTCGTCGCCGGCAGCCTGCTCGCCGCGCTCGGCTGGGGTGCGCTGCTCGCCGGCCTGCTCCAGGGCGTGCCGCTGACCGGCGTCGGGCACGTGGCCGGCGTCGGGCACGTGGTCACCCCGTTCGTGGCGGCCGGCGGGCTCGCCATGGCGGCCCTGGTCGCCGTGCACGGTGCGACGTTCCTCACCCTCCGGCTGCCGGTCGCCGACGCCGCCGCGCTCGCGCGTACCGCCCGCCGGCTGGTGCCGGTGGCGCTCGCCGCGGTCGCCCTGGCCACCGTCGCGGGCGGGCTCTCCGCCGGGGTACGCGCCGCGGCGCAGCGCCCGATGTTCGCCGTACTGCTGCCGGTTGCGCTGTTCGCGGCGCTGCTGACGGCCCGCGTCGCGCTCGCCCAGCGGCGGCCGGGCCTCGCCTTCGCGGCCACGAGCGCGGCGCTGGCCCTGCCGGTGGCGGCGGTCGGCGCGGCGCTGTGGCCGTACGCGCTGGTCTCCACCGTCGACCCGGCGCTCTCGCTGGCTGTCGCCGACGCGGCGGCCAGCCGGTCGACCCTGTCCCTGCTGGGCTGGCTCACGGTGCCGCTGCTGCCGGCCCTACTAGGCTTTCAGGCGATGTGCTGGTGGGTGTTCCGGGGACGGACGGACGGCAGGGCACCGGTGTACTGGTGAACCGCCGCCCCTTCGACCCGCGTCTGCTGCGCCGGGTCCCCGCGGCCCGGCGCGACCTCGCCGTGCTCGCGGTGCTCGGCGGGCTGACGGCGCTGCTGGTCGTGGGGCAGGCCACCGCGCTGGCCACGCTGCTGGCGACCGCGTTCCACGGCCGGCTGGACCGGCCCGCGCTGGCCGGCTTCCTGGCCGCCGTCGCCGGCCGGGCGCTGGTCTCCTGGGCGCAGGGCACGGTGGCGGCGCGGGCCGCCGCGACCGTGAAGGCGACGCTGCGGGAGGACCTGCTGGCCGCCGTCGGCCGGCACGGGCCCGCCTGGGTCGCCGGGCAGCGGGCCGGGCAGCTCGCCACGCTGGCCGGGCGCGGGCTGGACGCGCTGGACGCCTACTTCACCGGGTACCTGCCGCAGCTCGTGCTCAGCGTCACCGTGCCGCTGGCCGTACTGGCCCGCATCGCGCTCGCCGACTGGGGCTCGGCGCTGATCATCGCGCTGACCCTGCCGCTGATCCCGGTGTTCGGCGCGCTGCTCGGCTGGCAGGCGCAGGCCGCCACCGAGCGCCAGTGGCGCCGGCTGTCGCTGCTCGGCGGGCACTTCCTCGACATGGTCGCCGGGCTGCCCACCCTGCGCGCGTTCGGCCGGGCCCGGGCCCAGGTCGAGGTGGTACGCCGGATGGCCGACGGGCACCGGGTCGCCACCATGCGTACGCTGCGCATCGCGTTCCTGTCCGCCCTGGTCCTGGAGCTGGTGGCCACCCTGTCGGTGGCGCTGGTGGCGGTGCCGGTGGGCATCCGGCTGCTCGGCGGCGGGCTGACCCTGTCCACCGCGCTGCTGGTGCTGCTGCTCACCCCGGAGGCGTACCTGCCGCTGCGGGCGGCCGGCAGCCGGTTCCACGCCAGCATGGAGGGGCTGACCGCGCTGGACGAGGCGCTCACCCTCTCCGCCGGCGGGCCCGCCGGGCCGACCGCCGCCCCGGCGGCCGGGGCGCGGCCGGCTCCCGACGGGCGGGGCGAGATCCGGCTCGAGGGCGTGACCGTCGCGTACGAGCGGACCGTGGCGCTGCGGGACGTGTCGCTGACCATCTGGCCCGGGGAGCGGATCGCCGTCGTCGGGCCGAGCGGGGCCGGCAAGAGCACCCTGCTCAACCTGCTGCTCGGCTTCGTCGCCCCGACGGAGGGCCGGGTGACGGTCGGCGGCGTCGACCTGGCCGGGGCCGACCCGGACGCGTGGCGGCGCCAGCTGGCCTGGGTGCCGCAGCGGGCCCACCTGTTCGCCGCGACGCTGGCCGACAACATCCGGCTCGGCGCCCCGGACACCCCGGACGACGCCCTCGCCCCGGCGGTCGCCGCCGCCGCGCTGGACGAGGTGGTCGCCGCCCTGCCCGACGGGCTCGACACCGTGCTCGGCGAACGCGGCCACGGCCTGTCCAGCGGCCAGCGGCAACGGGTCGCGCTGGCCCGGGCGTTCCTCCGGGACGCCCCCGTCGTCCTGCTCGACGAGCCCACCGCCCGGCTGGACAGCGCCAGCGAGGCCGTGGTGCTGGCCGCCACCCGCCGGCTCGTCGCCGGGCGGACCGCCCTGCTGGTGGCGCACCGGCCGGCCCTGCTGGAGGACGCCGACCGGGTCCTGCGGGTCGAGGACGGCCGGGTCACCGAGCTGACGCCGGCCCCCGCGCAGGAGGTGGCGCCATGAGTACGGCCGAACGGACGGTGCTCCGGCTCGCCCGGCCGTACCTGGGCCGGCTGCTCGGGGCGGGGCTGCTCGCCGCCGCCACGGAGTTCGCCGGGCTGGCCCTGATGGCCACCGCGACCTGGCTGCTGATGAGCGCCGCCGGCCGCCCGCCGCTGGACCGGCTCACCGTGGCGATCGTCGCCGTCCGGGCGCTGGCGATCGGCCGGGGCGTGTTCCGCTACACGGAGCGCCTGGCCGGCCACGACGCCGTGCTGCGGATGGTCACCGACGTCCGGGCCCGGGTCTTCGCCACCCTCGCCGGCCGGCGCGACGCGGCGCGACAGCGCACCGGGGACGCGCTGAGCCGGCTGGTCTCCGACGTGGACGCGGTGCAGGACCTGCTGCTCCGGGTGCTCGTGCCGGGGGCGGCCGCCGCGCTGGTGAGCGTGCTGGCGGTGGCGGGGGCCGCGGCCGTCTCCCCGGCGGCGGCCGGGGTGCTCGCGGTCGGGCTGCTGGTCGCCGGGGTCGGGCTGCCGTTGGCGGCCACCGCGCTGACCCGCCGCGCCGCCGACGAGGTCGCCCCGCTGCGCGGCGCGCTCGCCGCCGACGCGGTCGACCTCACCCACGGCGCCGCCGACCTGGCCGCCTTCGGCGCGACCGGGTACGCGCTGGACGCCGCCGCCGGGCGGGCCCGTCGGCTGGCCCGGCTCGAACGGCGGCTCGCCGCGACGGGTTTCGCGGTCGACGCGGCCGGGGTGCTGGTCGCCGGGGCGACCGCCGGGGCGGTGGTGGTCACCGCGCTCCGCGCGGGGGTCGGCGGGGTGCTGGTCGGGGTGCTGGCGGTCGGCGCGCTGACCGCCGTCGAGGTGGCGCTGGCCCTGGTCGGTGCCGCCCGGCAGCGGGCCGGGCTGCGGGCCGGGCTGGTCCGGGTGGCCGCCCTGCTGGCCGCCCCGGCGGCCGAGCGACCGGAGCCGTCGGCCGCGCCCGCCGCCACGGTCACGGACGCCCCGCACGACGTGCGCTTCGACCGGGTGACCGTCCGGTACCGGTCGGACGCCGCGCCCGCGCTGGACGGGTTCGCCCTGGATCTGCCGGCCGGCCGGCGGGTCGCCGTGGTCGGGCCGAGCGGGGCCGGCAAGAGCACCCTCGCCGCCGTCCTCACCGGCGCGGTGCGCCCCGACAGCGGGCGGGTCACCCTGGACGGGGTGGACCTGTCGGCGTACCCGCCCGAGGAGCTGCCGCGGGCGGTCGGCGGGCTGCTCGCCGAGGCGTACGTCTTCCACGCCACCGTCCGGGAGAACCTGCTGCTCGGCCGGCCCGGCGCGGACGAGGCCGAGCTGGCCGACGCGGCCCGGGCGGCCGGCCTGCTGGACTGGGTACGCGCCCAGCCCGCCGGCTGGGACACCGTCGTCGGTGAGGAGGGTGGCCAGCTCTCCGGCGGCCAGCGGCAGCGCCTCGCGCTGGCCCGGGCACTGCTCGCCGCGCCCCGGGTGCTGGTGCTGGACGAGCCGACCGAGGGGCTCGACCCGGTCGCCGCCGACGCGGTGCTCGGCTCGGCGCTGGCCGCCACGCCGGCCGGGCACTCCGTGCTGCTGATCAGCCACCGGCTCAGCGGGCTGGCCGGCCTCGACGAGATCGTGGTGCTCGACGCCGGCCGGGTGGCGCAGCGCGGCCGGCACGCCGAGCTGGTCGCGACGCCGGGCTGGTACCGGGACCAGTGGCTGCTGCAGGAGGCGGCCGAGCGGGGCTACCTGGCCCTGACCCCCCGCCCCTGAGCCGGGATTCGGGGAATCTCCCCGACGCGCCGGCCGCCCGGGCGTGGCAGGCTCGCCCCATGGCCCGCTGCGACGTCGTACGCGTCGAGGATCGGCTGCGCGAGCTGGACGACCGGCTGCGCGGCCCCGCTCGGCTCAAGGCCGACCTGCTGACCGAGGCCCGGCACGCGTTGGAGGACGCCGTCGAGGCGTACCGGGACCGGGGGCTGTCGGCGGCGGAGGCCGAGCGGCGGGCGGTGGCCGAGTTCGGCGACCCCGCCGGCCTCGGTCCGGCCTACCAGGCGGAGCTGGCGGCCGGCTCGCTGCGCGGCCTGGCGCTGCGGGTGCTCGCGGTCGCCGGCGTGCTGGTGGCCGCGGGCGACCTGACCTGGCGCGGGTCGAGCTGGAGCGGCACGGGCCCGCGGCCACCGGCCGGCTACCTGCTGCTGTCCGGCTCGCTCGACGCGATCTGGCTGGCGATCGCCCTCCTCGCGGCGGCCGGGCTGCTGCTGGTGGCCGCCTCGGCCCGGTCGGCGCACCCCGCCCTGCCCCGGCTCGCCCGGCTGGTCGGGCTCGGCCTGACGGTGGCGCTCGGCCTGGGCGCGCTCAACGGCGCGGCCCTGTACGCGTGGTCGCTGGGGCTGTGGGAGGCGGCCCTCACCTGGCCGCCGATGATCGTCGGCGGGGTCGCGGTCACGGCCGCCCTCCTGTGGCTCGCCCGGGCGGCCCGATCCTGGCTGCTCGCGGCCCGCTGACGGGCGGCGGATCACTCCGGTCGCCCCGCTGACGGGCCGCGGCGGGCCACTCCGGTCGCCCGCCGACGGACGGGGGTGGGGCGAACCGGTGCGGCTCGGGGCCGCGGGTCAGGCCCGGGAGACGGGGCTGTCGCCGAGGAAGCGGCCGACGGTCGCGCTGAACTCGCGCCAGCCGTCCCGCTCGCCGGCCAGCGCGCGGCGCCCCGAGTCGGTGAGCTCGTACGTCCGGCGTTCCCGGCCGTTGACCGTGCTCCAACTGCTGGCCACGTGCCCGGCCCGTTCCAGCCGGCGCAGCGCCGGGTAGATGGTCCCGGTGGGCAGGTCGAGGTGTCCCTCGCTGCGGGCCCGCAGCGCCTCGATGATGGCGTAGCCGTGCAGCGCGCCCCGCTCCAGCACCGCGAGCAGCAGCGCGTCGAGGTGTCCGTGCAGCGCCTGGGCCTTCACGTGTAGCAACGCTACTTGTTCATCAGCCGGACCGCTACCGGGGTGCGGGCAGCAGCCGGCCGGAGCCGCCCACTAGGGTATGTGCCCAGAGTCACTCGGCGGTCGGACGTCGCCGGGTGGGCAGCCCGAAGCACACGGAGGTCAGCGTGGCCCGCCAGTCGCCCCAACGGCCCGACGCCGACGAGCCCGAGCTCGACGACACCGACGCCACCGTCGAGGAGAACGCCGACGCCACCGCCGAGGAGGACGCCGACGGCCCGGCGGCGCGGAACGTCGACCGCTCACTCTGGGACGAGCTGCGGATCGACCCGGTGGAGATCAACCTGCCCGCCGGCACCGGCTTCACGCTGCGGGCGTACCGGCCGGCGCGGGAGCTGACCCCCACCGACGTCACCGAGCGGGACCAGGACGACCCGTTCCTCGCCCGCCGACAGGTGGTCGAGGTGGAGGACGACGACGAGGTCGTGATCCTCGACGAGGAGGTGGCCGCCGAGTTCGCCGAGGCCGACGAGGAGGAGGCGGCCAAGGCGAAGTCCCGGGCCAAGGACACCGACGCCGAGGCCGAGGAGGCCGACGAGTCGGACGAGGACGCCGAGGACGAGGCGGGCGACGAGGAGGTGCCGATCTTCCTCAGCCACCGGGGCCGGCTGCTGCTGTTCAAGTCACCGGAGTCGCTGGTCAGTTTCGTCCGCTCCGGCGCGCCCAACGACATGTCCCAGCTGGACAGCTGGAATGAATTGGCCGAACGGGTGGAGCCGGCCGACATCGCGCCGCTCGACGAGGACACGTACGAGCTGGACCTGGTCGTGGAGAACCTGCGCGGCGGGCACGACGCCTGGGACCCGCCCCTGCTCATCGAGGCCGGTGAGGTGGCCCGGGACGTCGCGTACGCCCTGCGTATGCCCGCGGTGCTGGACATGCTCTCCGCCGGGTCCAGCCTGGACGATCTGGACGAGGCGCTGCGCGTCTCGGTCAACGGCGGGCTCGGCGGATTCCTCGGCCGGCGGCGGCTGAAGAAGATCGGCGCGCAGACCGCCAGCCTCGGTTGGCGCACCATTGTCGGCAAGATCTCTGCGGTCGTGGACTGGCGCGACTGACGCGTACCAGGGAGCATCAGTCTCTGGCAGAGAAGACCTCAGTCCCGGGAGGAGGACGACGCCGTGGCGCTCGTGCGCGTGTACTGCGGTCTGGCCTCGGCGGATCCGGCCGACCGACCGGCCTCGGCCGGTTCGACGCTGACGTCCGCAGTGGTCGACGACGCAGGCCGGCTGCTCCATGTCTGCGAGATCGGTGACGACCCGGCCGGCTACGCCCAACTGGTCGCGCTGCTCGTGGAGCGGTCGGGCGGGCCGAGCGGCGCCGCGATCGCCGCCGACAGCGACGACCACACGGTCACCTCGCTGCTCAGCGCCGCCGGTCGTCCCCTGGCGATCGCCGACGACGACTCGGTGGACGACTTCGCCGAGCGCTTCGCCGACGACGACTCGGTCGAGGAGATCCAGTCCCCGCCGGCCGAGCGGCGGGCCGTCGGGCTGGCCCGCGCCCTCCAGGCCGGCGCGCTCTCCGCCGTCACCCTGCCCGCCCCCCGGGACCTCGCCGGCTACAAGCAGGTCCTCGCGGCGCACGCCGCGCTCGCCAACGGCCGGCACTCCGCCGCCGTGGCGCTGCGCGAGGTGCTGCGGGAGCTCTATCCGGCCGCGCTGCGGGCATACCCCGACCCGGCCGAGCCGGTCGCGCTGGCCGTGCTGGACGCCCTGCCCGAGCCGGGCATGCTCGGCGGCACCATCGCCCGCGGCCGGGACGTCTCGGTGGCGGCGGACGCCATCGCCGCCCATCTGACCGCCGACGGTGTCGCGGACGCCGACTCGATCAACGACGCGGTGACCGCGCTGCGGGTGGCCATCTCCGAGACCCCGCGCCGCGCCGCGGTCAGCCGGGCCCTCACCTCGGCCGCGGCGGAGACCGTCCGCCAGGCCGTCGCCTCGGTACGGGCCTGCGACGCGGGCTGCGAGGCGCTGGTCGGCGCGCTGAGCGACCGGGTCACGACCCCCGCTCAGGCTCCCGGCCGGCGGGGCGAGCCGGGCGAGCGACCCGGCCTCACCGGCGGCACCAGCGGCGGCCTGCGCACCATCCGGCCGAACCAGTCCGAGCAGGGGCCCACCGGTGGCCGGCGCACCCCGACCGACTCCCTTCTGGCCGGGGGGCGGCGCAGCCAGACTGACCCCGTTCCGGTCGGTGGCCGGCGCAGCCTGCCCGAGCCGGTCTCCGGCGGCAACCCACCCCTGCCGCCCCGGCCGCTCGGCCCGCCGCCGGTCGCGCCGGAGCCCGTCGCGCCACCGCCGGTAGCCCCCCGCCCGGTGGCCCCGGCCGCCTCGGCCACCCCGCCGGTGTCCGCGCCGCCGGTGTCCGCGCCGCCGGTGTCCGCGCCGCCGGTGTCCGCGCCGCCCGTGTCGGCCCCGCCGCGTTCCATCGTGGACGCCCCGACCAACCGTCCGGTCTCCGCGCCACCGCCCCCACCGCCGGGCATCACGCCGATCGCCCCGGCCCAGCGGGAACGGCCCGTGCCGCCGGCCGAGGCGGGCGAGCCCTTCCGGCCCACCCTCACCACGGCGGCGATCCAGAACGCCCGCGCGGAGCGGCAGCGCACGGTCATCCCGCCCCGGCCAAAGACGACCGACGACGCCGGCCCGCCGACCGGTGCCTTCAGCGCGACCGACCTGAGCATCCCGGTGCCGAGCCCCCGTCCCGGCCCGGAGTCCGCTCCCCCGGGTTCGCGGGCGAACTGGCCGCTGGTCAACAACGCCGACGACCTCGCCGACAGCGACGCCGACAACCCCGGGGCACGGCCCTTCGGTGAGCGGGGTCCCCGTCAGGTCGACGCGCCGACCGATCCGGGCCCGGGCGAGGGCCGGGTCACCCCGCCCTGGCTTGCCGACGACCTGCCGCAGGAGCCACCGATGCTGCGGCTGGTCGAGCCGCCGCCGTTGGCCGACCGGGCGCTGCGGGAGGGGCCGATCCCGGCCACCGACCCGCACCTGGAGAACCCGCCGCTGCGGCTCGTCGACCGGGGGGACCTCCACCGGCCGGAGCCGGAGCGCCCCGCCATGGAGCAGCGGCCGGCGCGTCCCGCCCCGCTGGAACGGCGGACCGCGCCGGTCTCGGACGAGGGCGACGGCGACCTGCTGATCTTCGCGGCCACCAAGTCGGCCTGGTTCGTCGGTCACGGTGACGACGCCGAGCCGGACTGGTCGAGCACCGCCGACAGCGGCTGGCAGGCGGCCGAGCAGGCCGCCCGCCCGGCCGTGGGCGCCGAGACGAAGGCCGGGCTGCCCAAGCGGGTTCCGCAGGCCAATCTGGTGCCCGGCTCGCCGCTGCGGGAGGAGCGTCCACTGCGGATCGTCCGCGACGCGGCCAGCCTGGCCGAGAACACCACCGGCTACTTCCGCGGCTGGCGCCGGGGACAGGAGATCGGCGGGTTCGCGGTCGGCGGGCGCCCGGGGCGGGAGGCGGCGGGCGGCTGGGACTTCACCCGGGACACCGGCGACCGCGACGACGACCGGGAGTACGAGTACCGCTCCGCCGGATACCGGTCCTGACGACCGGCGGTCGGGGGTCTCCTGAACCACACCCATGTCGGCGACATCGGGGTATCTGAGCCCACGCGATGCCGCCATGTCGGCGACATGGGTGTGGGTTCACTCCGACCGCCGACGTCGGGCGGGCAGCGCAAAGCGCCCGGTGGCCCGGCGGTAGCCGGTCACCGGGCGCCCGCGGTGCGACTCAGGCCGGCGCGACGGCCCGCGAGCGGCGCATCGTCAGCACGTACTCGACCAGCGAGATCAGCACGTGCTTGGTCGACTCCCGGTTGCGGGCGTCGCAGGGCACGACCGGGATGTCCGGGCTGATCGCCAGCGCGTCCCGGACGTCCTGCGGGTCGTGGTACTGCATCCCGTCGAAGCAGTTGATGGCCACCAGGTACGGCAGCCTCCGGTGCTCGAAGAAGTCGATCGCCGCGAAGCAGTCGGCCAGGCGTCGGGTGTCGACCAGGACCACCGCGCCGATGGCGCCCCGGACCAGTTCGTCCCACATGAACCAGAACCGTGTCTGGCCCGGGGTGCCGAACAGGTACAGGATCAGGTCCCGGTCGATGGTGATCCGGCCGAAGTCCATGGCCACGGTGGTCGTCGCCTTGCCCGGCACCTGCCGGGTGTCGTCGACGCCCACGCCGGCCGAGGTCATGATGGCCTCGGTCGTCAGTGGCGTGATCTCCGAAACCGAGCCGACCAGCGTCGTCTTGCCGACGCCGAACCCACCAGCGATAACGATCTTCGCCGACGTCACCCGCCCGCTCGGGGCGGGCTGGCGGTGCGACATGTCAGAGCCTGCGAAGTCCACTCAGCACCCTCTCCAGCAGTTCAGTGCCCACCGCGTCGTCGGAGTCGTCCAGGATGGTCGGCTCGTGCACCGCGACCAGGCCGTCAGTCGCCATGTCGGCGATGAGCACCCGGGCCACACCGAGCGGGAGCTGCATCCGCGCCGCGATCTCGGCGAGCGACTGCACACGTCCGTCACACAGCGCGGCGATGTACTGGTGCTCGCGGCCCTGGCCGCCGTTGCCACTGGCAGCGGCCCGGCCGCGCACCGTCGTCTCGACGAGCGCCTCCAGAGCGATGGCCAGCCGAGGTCGGGTGCGACCACGGGTCACGGCGTACGGACGGACCAACGGCCCGGTCGACTCGTCATGATCGACCATGTCGCCGCTCACCTCCCTCGTCCCCGACACCGGCTGAGCCCGGTGGTTCCCGTCTTTGTTGTCGTTGCTGCTCCGCCTGACCCACCGGTCAGCGCGAGGGTCAGCCCATCATCCCCACAGCCGGGCGCGGCTGCGGGGTCAACGCGTCGCCCACCCGGTCGACCAGGAGGGCCATCTCGTACCCCACCTGCCCGACGTCACAACTGCGGGCGGCGAGTACGGCGAAGGAGGAGCCGTCCGAGATGGACATCAGGAACAGGAAGCCATTGTCCATCTCGACGACGGTCTGCAGCACCGCACCGCCCTCGAAGCACCGGGCCGCGCCCTGGGTGAGGCTGACCAGCCCGGACGCGATCGCGGCGAGCTGGTCGGCCCGGTCGCGCGGGAGATCCCGTGACGCCGCGAGGAGCAGGCCGTCCGCGGAGACGGCGACCGCGTGCGCGACACCGGGCACCCGGTCGGCGAAGTTGGCCAGCAGCCAACCGAGATCCTGCGTACTTGTCATCCTTGTTGCTCCTTCTGCCCGCTCCCGGCCACCGGCCCTGAGCCAGACTGCGAGGATTGCTGCCCTCCCGGAGTCGCCTCCGGGTTGGTCGGGTTGCCGTCGGGCTGACTACGCCCGCGCTGCACGCCTCGATGGTATGCCGAAAGCAGACCGCGGACCGCCTCCGGTGTCCGGCGTTGGACCGGCGCGGCCGGCTTCTCGATCCCGCCCGGCACGAGTTGGGCCATCGGCACCCGCTTCGGCAGGCCCTTGCGGGTGGTCTCCGCCACGGGGACCTCGGTGGCCGCCGAGGCGGCACGCCATCCGTCGTCGGCCGCGGTCTCCCAGCCGCCGAGCTGCTGCGGGGACCGCCGGCCGGATGTGGCGTCGGTCTGTCCGGGGTGGATGCCGCCACCGGGTGTCAGCCCGCTGTCGCGGGACATTCCTCCGGCCGTCGGTGTTTCTGCCATCGGTGCGTTACCTGTCGTGCCGGGTGCTGTTGTCGGTGCGGCCTGACCGCTGGCGTCGCCCGCGGCGAACCGCTGGGTCGCCGCCGGGTCCGGCGTCGGGGCCTCCGCGGCCCCGGCCGCCTCCTCCGGGGCCGGTCGGCGGGTACGGAACCAGGCCGACTCGAGCTCCCGGAAGATCGGCAGCTCCATCGTCTCGTCGACGTACCGCTGCTGCGGCTGCTGCGCCTGCGGGGCCGCTGGGGCCTGCGCGGGCGGGGCCGTCGGCGCGGCCGACAGGTCGGTACGCGGCACGCGCGGCAGCTCGGTGGTCATGTCCAGGGCGGCGGCGAGGCGCTCGGGCACCGGCGGAGTGGCCGGCTCCCGCTCCGGCGCGGCCACCGGCGGCCAGGCGGGCGGCGCCTGGGCCGACGACACCGGCCGGGTGGGCAGCGGCTGACCGGAGACCGGCGCCGAGTACGGCTGACCCGAGACCGGCCGGGCCGGATACGGCTGACCGGAGACCGGCGCCGAGTACGGCTGACCCGAGACCGGCCGGGCCGGATACGGCTGACCCGAGACGGGCGCCGAGTACGGCTGACCCGAGACGGGGTAACCCGGATAGGGCTGACCCGAGACCGGGGGGCCGGAGACGGGCTGGGCCGAGACCGGGATGCCGGAGACCGGCGGCGCGGAGACGGGCGGCGGGGTCCAGCCCCGGGCCTCCGGGCTGCTGGGCAGCTGCCGCGGGATGGGCGGCTGCCCGCCGGGCCCCGCGTCGCCGTCACCGGCGCGCCGCTGCGGCAGCGGGTCGCCCGGCTGACCGTTGACGACCCGCGGGACGTGGACGTCGCCGCCGGCGGTCCCGGCGGTCCCGGTCAGGTCGGACCAGGCCGGCATCGACCGCACCGGGCCGGCCGCCGAGCCGTGGCCGTTGCGCGGGGCGGGGTCGAACGACCGCCCGCCCAGCGTCACCTGGTTGCCGGAGTGTCCGGGCCGGGACGTCGGCGCGGACGTCGAGCTGTTGCCGAAGGCCGCGAAGGCGCCCAGGGTCGGCGCCGCGCCCGGCTGCGGGCCGGACGCGGGCAGCGCGGGTGCGTGCTGGGTCCGGCCGGACAGCGCCCGGGGCACCAGCACGGCGGTGGGCAGCGTGACGTCGGCGACGGTGCCCCGGTCGGTGCCGGGCCGCAGCTCGACCTTGACGCCGTGCCGGGAGGCCAGCCGGGCGACCACGACCAGACCCATCATCCGGGAGACCGCCACGTCCACCTGCGGCGGCGTGGCGAGGCGCTCGTTGAGCTCCCCCATCTGGTCGGCGCTGATGCCGATGCCCCGGTCCTCCACGTAGAGCGAGGCGCGGTCGCCGACCCTCCGGGCCTCCACCATGACCTGGGAGTCCGGCGGGGAGAAGGCGGTGGCGTTGTCGAACAGTTCGGCGACGAGGTGGACCAGGTCGTTGACCGCGTGCGCGGCGACCTCGATGTCCCGGTCGATCACGCCGAACTCGATCCGGGTGTAGTGCTCGACCTCGGACTGGGCGGCCCGGAGCACGTCGGTCAGCGCCGCCGGCTCGCGCTGCACGCGGGTCGAGTCGGCGCCGGCGAGGACCAGCAGGTTCTCGTCGTTGCGGCGCATCCGGGTGGCGAGGTGGTCGAGCTGGAACAGCTCGGCCAGCCGGTCCGGGTCCTCCTCGCCGCGCTCGAGCCGGTCGAGGTGGCCGATCAGCCGGTCGACGAGGATCTGCGACCGGCGGGCCAGGTTGACGAACATGGTCGCGACCGACGCGCGCAGCGCGGCCTGCTCGGCCGCCGTCCGCACCGCCTCCAGGTGGACCGCGTTGAACGCCTCGGTCACCTGCCCGAACTCGTCGTTGCTGCGCACCGGCAGCGGCTCGGCGATCTGGTTGGCCACCTGGACCGGGGAGAGCTGGTTGGAGACCTGCGGGTCGCGCAGCCGGGCGACGGCCTGGGGCAGGCCGTACTGGGCGATGTTGAGCGCGCCCTGGCGCAGGTCGCGCAGCGAGCGGGCCATGGACCGGGCGACCAGGTACGCGAACAGGATGGCCAGCAGCAGCATGCTGAGCAGCACGCCGGTCTGGAGGAACACCGTCCGCTGCACGTCGGCGCGGAGCTCGTCGGCCTGGCGGACCACGTCGCCGTCCAGCTTGACCTCGACCGCGCGGATCAGCTTGGCGTTGGCCACCATGGCCGCGTCCCACTGGTCCGGGCCGAAGGGCGCGCTGGCCATGCTGCCGTCGATGTTGCCGTCGATCCAGCCGGTGTAGTTCTGGGCCTCACGCCGGTCGCCGCCGGCCACCGTCTGGTCGTGCAGGTCCACCTCCGCCTGGCTGGCCACCGCCTTGAAGCTCTGCAGAGCCTGCTGCTGGCCGGTGCCGCTGGCGATGTAGTCGGTGCGCAGGACGGGAGTCAGCTCCCGCTGGATCAGCGCCCGGTGCACCACGACCCGGCGGACCGAGAGGTACTCCTTCTCCCGGGCGACGGCGGCGGCGGCCCGCATCCGGTCGCTCAGGTCGTTGTCACCGGCGAGCTGGGTGGCGGAGTCGCGGATGGCGAGCAGGTCGTTGATCAGACCCTCGTACGCCTGCATCGCGTCGGCGATCTTCAGCTTGCCGTTGAAGACCTGGCTGCGCGTGGCGGGCAGGTCCCTCAGGTTCTGGTCGATCCCGTCGAGCAGGCTCTCCAGGGTGCGCGGGAGCCCCTGGATGTCGGCGCGCTGCCGCAGGTACGGGTTCTTGGCCTGGTCGACCCGGGAGTTCACCCGGTTGTACGCCTCCTGATACTGCTCCCGGGTCTGGCCGGACGCGGAGCCCAGGAGCAGCACCGCGGAGGTGCGCTCGTCCTGGAGGCTGTTGACGAGGTCGCCGGAGTAGCCGACGAGGCCGGCCAGGTCACCGGAGCGGTTGGCGTTACCGAGCGTGTCGAGGTTGTCCACGATGCCGCTGGTGCCCACCACGACCGTGGCGATGGTCGGCATGATCATGATGAGGCCGAGCTTCGACCAGATCGGCATGTCGCGGAGCCGGCCGGCCGGCCGACGCAGTCGCGACAGGAAGCCCGCCGTCTTCGGCCGTTTGCTCACGTCACCGCCCTCGCGATCACAGCGTCCGCGCGTTGCTCCGGGCAACGCTCAGCAACCGACCCGTCGGGTCGGACCTCCGAGATTCCATCACGCCGCCGTGCAAAGAGAAAGCCCAGGTTGGCCGTCGCGGACGGTGTGATGAGATATTGACGCAATTTGCTCGCAATCAGTCTCGGCCGGAGTCACTTACAGTGATGGATACCCCGCACCACGTCGTCCTACTCGCCGGCCCCTCCGGCTCCGGCAAGTCGTACATCGCCCGGCGGACTGGCCTGCCCGTTCTCTGCCTCGACGACTTCTACAAGGACGGCGACGACCCTTCGTTGCCGCGCCGGGACGGTCTGGTCGACTGGGACTCACCGCAGTCGTGGGACGCCGAGGCCGCCGTGGCGGCGATCGCCCGACTGGCCAGAGACGGCAAGGCCGAAGTGCCGGTTTACGCGATCGGCGCGGATCGCCGGGTGGCCACCCGGCCATTCGACGTCGCCGGATCGCCACTTTTCGTCGCCGAAGGAATCTTCGCCGCCGAGATCGTCGAGGAGTGCCGGCGCCGGGGCGTGCTCGCCGGGGCGTACGCGCTGCGCCGCCCGCGCGGCGCGACCTTCCTGCGGCGGCTGGCCCGCGATCTGGCCGAGCAGCGCAAGGCGCCGCGGGTGCTGATCCGGCGGGGGCTCGCCCTGCTGCGCGACGAGCCCGCGGTGCTGCGCCGCCAGGCGGGCCTCGGCGCCCACCCGCTCGGGGCCGGCGAACTGCTGCGCCGGGTGGCCGACCTGCTCGCCGGCCACCCGCGGCGCTCCTGATCAGCCGAGCAGCTTCGCGTACGCCGGCTTGATCACCTCGTCGATGATCTCCAGCCGCTCGTCGAAGGGGATGAACGCGCTCTTCATCGCGTTGATGGTGAACCACTGGAGTTCCTTCCAGCCGTAGCCGAAGGCCTCCACCAGCAGCGCCATCTCCCGGGACATCGAGGTGCCGCTCATCAGCCGGTTGTCCGTGTTCACCGTCACCCGGAACCGGAGGTCGCGCAGCAGCCCGATGGGGTGATCGGCGATCGACGGGGCGGCACCGGTCTGCACGTTCGACGAGGGGCAGAGCTCCAGCGGGATCCGCTTGTCGCGGACGTACGCGGCCAGCCGGCCGAGCGCGGGCCGCCCGCCGGGGGTGATGTCGTCGACGATGCGCACCCCGTGGCCGAGCCGGTCGGCCCCGCACCACTGGATGGCCTGCCAGATCGACGGCAGCCCGAACGCCTCGCCCGCGTGGATGGTGAAGTGGAAGTTCTCCCGCTGGAGGTACTCGAAGGCGTCCAGGTGCCGGGTGGGCGGGAAGCCGGCCTCCGCGCCGGCGATGTCGAAGCCGACCACCCCGGCGTCCCGGTGCCGCACCGCCAGCTCGGCGATCTCCTGCGACCGCGCGGCGTGCCGCATCGCGGTGAGCAGGGTGCCGACCCGGATCGGGGTGCCGGCCTCGGCGGCGAGCGCCGCGCCCTCGGTGAACCCGGCGACGACCGCCTCGACCACCTCGTCCAGGGTCAGGTCCCGCTCCAGGTGCTGCTCCGGGGCGAACCGCACCTCGGCGTACACGACGCCGTCGGCGGCCAGGTCGAGCGCGCACTCGCGGGCCACCCGGCGCAGCGCGGACGCGGTCTGCATGACCCCCACCGTGTGCGCGAACGTCTCCAGGTAGCGCTCCAGCGAGCCGGAGTTCGCCGCCTCGACGAACCAGCGGCCGAGCGCCTCCGCGTCGCCGGTGGGCAGCTCGTGGCCGACCTCGGCGGCCAACTCGACGACCGTCGCCGGCCGCAGGCCGCCGTCGAGGTGGTCGTGCAGCAGCGCCTTCGGGACCTTGACGATGTCCTCGTATGAGATTGCGACCATGCCCAGACACTAGGTCCGCCACGCCACGTGGTCACGGACGCCGTCCGTGGCGTCGTCGGCGCGTGACGGGCCGGCCGGTACGGTGACCCCGGTGATGGATCCCCGCGTCGTGCACCGGCTACGCTGCCCGGTCTGCGCCGAACCGCTCGCCGAGGCCGCCGCCGGGACCACCCGGGCGCTGCGCTGTCCCCGCCGGCACAGCTTCGACGTGGCCCGTCAGGGGTACGTCAACCTGCTCGCCGGCCGCGCCCCGCACGTCGGCGACACCGCCGAGATGGTGGCCGCCCGCGCCGACTTCCTGGCCGCCGGCCACTACGACCTCGTCTCCGCGGCGCTGGCCGACGCCGCGACCGACGCGGTCCGCCGGCTGACAGCGGCCGGCTCCGCCGGCGGCCGGTCACCCGGGGTGACGACGCCCGCCGAGCCGACCTCCCCCCTCCGCCCGCTTTGCTCTGCACCCACCGACGCAGCGGTGACGAAGGGTGACCGCTGCGGATGCGGGTGCAGAGCAAAGGGCCCGGAGCGGGGCATGCCCACCGGCGCGCCCACCGCCGGCGCGCCCACCACCGGCGCGCCCACCGCCGGCGCGCCCACCACCGGCGGGCCCACCACCAGCAGGCCGACCACCGGCGGCGAAAGCGGGGACGGCACCGGCGCCGACCGGCCCGTCGGGGCGTACCCCCTGGTGGTGGACGCCGGCGCGGGCACCGGGCGGCACCTCGCGGCGGTGCTGGCGGCGCTGCCGGACGCCGTGGGCCTGGCCCTGGACGTCTCCAAGCCGGCGCTGCGCCGGGCCGCCCGGGCCCACCCGCGGGCGGCGGCGGCGCTCGCGGACACCTGGCAACGGCTGCCGCTGGCCGACGCGTCCACGGCCGTGCTGCTCAACGTCTTCGCCCCGCGCAACGGCGCGGAGTTCCGCCGGGTGCTGCACCCGGCCGGCGCACTGCTGGTGGTCACCCCCGCCGAGGACCACCTCACCGAACTGGTCGACGCGCTCGGTCTGCTCCGGGTGGACCCCGCCAAGGCCGACCGGGTGGCGGGCAGCCTGGGCGAGCACTTCGACCCGGTCGCCACGACGGTGCTCCGGTCCCGGCTGGAGCTGACCCGGCCGGAGGTCGCGACCCTGGTCGGGATGGGGCCGAGCGCCTGGCACGCCGGCCCGGCCGTGCTCGCCGCCCGGATCGCGGCGCTGACCGAACCGGTCGGGGTGACCCTCGCCGTCCGGCTCGGCACCCACCGCCCCCGCTGAGCGGCGCCCGGCACGCCGGCGGCGCCGGTCAGGTGGACAGGTCGACCTCTTCCCACCCCGGCGGCTCGTCGTGGTACGGCCCGCGCAGAACCACCGCCCACTCCAGCGCCCACCGGCGCTGGCCGATCGCGTTCGCGTCGATCAGGCCGGGCAGCCGGCGTCCGGCCCGCTCCAGCTCCAGGTACGCCCAGTCGAGGCAGTAGTGCAGGTCGAGCAGCGCCGCCGCGTCGGCCGGGTGCTGGGGCGCGGCGAGGATGCGCGCGCGCCACTGCTGGAAGGTCTCCCCCGCGGCGATCTGCGGCAGCCGCTCCACCAACCGGTCGTCCACGGGCAGCGTCGGGTCGAGCTGCTTGGTCAGGCCGAGCACCCACGTCAGGGAGAAGAGCGCGTCGTGGTGCAGCACGAACGACCGGTGGTCGCCCCGGCCGCCCGTCACGAACTGCCACTCGGGCGGCGTGACCGAGTCGACCAGGCGCGAGCCGAGCAGCCAGCTCATCGCCGCCTGCGGCGGCATGCCGAAGCAGCGGGCCAGGATCAGGTGCAGCACGGCGATCCGGGCCTCGATCTCGGCGGTCGGCCGCAGCTCGATCTCGTCGCCCGGCTCCCACACCAGGGGGAACTGGCTGGGGGGGAGGGGCAGTCCCAGTCGGGACAACTCGTCCAGGCTGGCCTCGCGAACCTCTTGCGGGTCGGGGGCGGGTACGCGCACGCTCACATCCCTGTCAGTCGCATCGGCTCAGCGCCGATCATTCCCCCTTGGCCTGCGAGAATAACGGTTCGCAGCGGCGTACACCATGGGCACTCGCGGCTCCGACCGACTCATCCGATCCGCTCGACGACCAGCGGCGACACCGCCGGGGCCGTCGGCGAGATCCGCACCGCGCGGCCCGCCTCCGCCAGTGCCGCCGGGATCCGGGTGACGTGCTCCGCCCGCAGCTCGTACAGGGGTTCGCCGGCGCGCACCGGGTCCCCGGGACGCTTGTGCAGCACCACCCCGGACGGGAAGCTCACCGGGTCCTCCTTGCGGGCCCGGCCGGCCCCCAGCCGCCAGGCGGCCACCCCGATCGCGTACGCGTCGACGGACTCGACGAAGCCGTCCGCGTCGGCGCGGACCACCTCGACCTCGTTCGCGGTGGGCAGCGGGGCGTCCGGGTCGCCGCCCTGCGCCCGGATCATGCGCCGCCAGACGTCCATCGCCCGGCCGTCGCGCAGCGCGGCCTCCGGGTCGGCGTCCGGCAGCCCGGCCGCGTCGAGCATCTCCCGGGCCAGCGCCAGGGTCAGCTCCACCACGTCGGCGGGGCCCCCACCGGCCAGCACCTCCACCGACTCGGTCACCTCGGCCGCGTTGCCGACGGCCAGGCCGAGTGGCGTGGACATGTCGGTGAGCAGGGCGACCGTCCGCACGCCGTGCGCCCCGCCCAGCTCGACCATGGTCCGGGCCAGCTCGCGGGCGTCGTCCACGGACTTCATGAACGCGCCGGAGCCCACCTTCACGTCGAGCACCAGCGCGCCGGTGCCCTCGGCGATCTTCTTGCTCATGATCGAGCTGGCGATCAGCGGGATCGCCTCCACGGTGCCGGTGACGTCGCGCAGCGCGTACAGCTTCCGGTCGGCCGGGGCGAGACCCGCGCCCGCCGCGCAGACCACCGCGCCCACCTCGCGCAGCTGGCGGATGAACTCGTCGTTGCTCAGCGCGGCCCGCCAGCCCGGGATGGACTCCAGCTTGTCCAGCGTGCCGCCGGTGTGGCCGAGACCGCGCCCGGACAGCTGCGGCACCGCGCCGCCGCAGGCCGCCACCAGCGGGGTGAGCGGCAGGGTGATCTTGTCACCGACACCGCCCGTGGAGTGCTTGTCGACGGTCGGCCGGTCCACCGCGGAGAGGTCGAGCCGCTCCCCGCTGGCGATCATCGCGGCGGTCCACCGGGCGATCTCCGGCGCGCTCATCCCGCGCAGCAGGATCGCCATGGCCAGCGCGGACATCTGCTCGTCGGCGACCAGCCCCCGGGTGTACGCGTCGACCACCCAGTCGATCTGCCCGTCGCTGAGCACCCCCCCGTCCCGCTTGGTCCGAATGACGTCAACCGCAGTGAAAGCACTCACCTTCGAGTTCCTATCAGTCGTTGCGGAACGGGCAGGCGGGCCGCCACCGTCGAGGGATCGGGCCGACCGCGCCCGGCGGAGGGATCAAGCCTGACCGCCCGGAGCCGGGCGTGGTCGGCCCGATCCCCAAGCTCAGCCACCCGCAAGCTAGCCGCCCCAGCGGATCGGGATCTCCAGAGGCGGCTCCCCCTCGCCGGCCCAGAAGATGGTGCCCGAGGCGTCGACCACCACCACCCGCGGGGTACGGGCGTGACCCCAGGCGATCGCCTCGGCCGGGTCGCCCCAGCTCGGCCCCTCCTCCAGCACCCCGGTCTCGGCGCCCTCGGTGTCCCCGGCCGACCGCTCCCAGTACGCCGTCCAGACCTGCTGCCCCGCCGACAGGTCCGGGTGCACGAACACCGTGCCGCGCCCCCGCCAGGCGGCCAGCCGGTCCGGCACCACGGGAACCGGCTGCTCCCTGGTGACGGCCTCCAGGTCGGCCACGTCGAAGGCGTGCGGGAGCAGCTCCGTCATGGCGAGCGGGCCGCCCTTGGCCTCGATCAGGCACTGCGGGCCGCCGTGCTCCCAGAGCAGCTGCCGGCACCGGCCGCACGGCATCAGCGGCTCGCCGGTGGCGTCGACGCAGGAGAGCGCGACGAGGCGACCGCCGCCGGTGGCGTGCAGCGCGGAGACCACTCCGCACTCGGCGCAGAGCACCACCCCGTACGCGGCGTTCTCGACGTTGCAGCCGGTCACGATCCGGCCGTCGTCGACCAGGGCGGCAGCCCCGACCGGAAACTTCGAGTACGGCACGTACGCGTGCCGCATCACCTCGGTGGCCGCGGCCCGCAGCCGCCCCCAGTCGATCTCCATCGCGCGATACCCCCGTCAGCCCTTGATGTACGGCTTGCCGTCGGCGGCGGGCGCCCGGACCCTGCCGACCAGGCCCGCCACCGCCAGAATCGTCGCCAGGTACGGCAGCATGGCCAGGAACTGGCTCGGAATGCTGCTGCCGATGGCCCCGAGGTACGTGGCGAGTTGGTCGGCGAAGCCGAAGAACAGCGCGGCGAGCAGGGCGCCCGTCGGGCTCCACCGGCCGAAGATCAGCGCGGCCAGGGCGATGAAGCCCTTGCCGCCGATCATGTTCTTGGTGAACGAGTACAGCGCCAACGTGTAGGAAGCGCCGCCGATCCCGGCGACCACGCCGGCGAGCAGGACGTTGCGGTAGCGCAGCCCGAGCACCCGTACGCCGAGGGTGTCGGCGGCGGTGGGGTGCTCGCCGACGGCCCGGGTGCGCAGCCCCCACCGGGTACGGAACAGCGCGATGTGGATGACCAGCACCAGCAGCAGGCCGACGTAGAGGAAGATGTTGCTGCGGAACAGCGCCGGCCCGAGCACCGGGATGTCCTTGAGCAGCGGGATCTCCCAGTTGCTGAACCGGGGCGCGGAGTTGTACCTCTGCGCGTCGGTCTGCATCAGCCGCTCGTAGAGGAAGCCGGTGACGCCGACCGCGAGCAGGTTCAGCACGATGCCCATCACGACCTGGTCGACCAGGTAGCGGATGGCGAAGACGGCCAGCAGCAGCGAGATGAACGCGCCGCCGATCGCGGCGGCGACCAGGCCGACCCAGACGTTGCCGGAGAGGCTGCCGAACAGCGCCCCGCTGAACGCCCCCATCAGCAGTTGGCCCTCGATGGCCACGTTGACCACGCCGGAGCGCTCGCACAGCACGCCGGCCAGCGCGCCGAAGATCAGCGGCAGGGCCAGGATGAATGTGCCCCGCACCATGTTGACCAGCGGCATGAAGTTACGTCCGGCCGGCGCGGCGGAGACCTGCCAACACAGGAACGACAGGACGAACGCGACCAGCCCGACGCCCAGCACCACGGTGAAGCAGCGCTTCGGCACCCCGGCCAGCAGGGCGGCGCCGGCCGCCGCGGCGACGACCCCGAACAGGATCGCGCCGACGGTGCCGTTGATCTCCAGCGCCGCGCCGCCCTCGGTCTCGCTCAGGGTGAACCGGGCCTGCTGGTCGGTGGCGAGCGCGCCGAAGAGGACGGTGGCGAGCACGCCCAACGCCAGCAGGACCGCGCCGACCCTGCGGTTGCGGGTCCAGAAGCCCTCGGCGACCGTGGCGACGGCGACCTCGGGAACAGCGGTGGTGGACATCGCCTTACCAGCCCTTCGCCAGGCTCGTCTGCAACCGGGCGGCGCGGGCGGCCCGGAGCTGGAAGATCGCCTTCACCAGGGCCGGCGCGGCGATGAAGATGACGATCAGCGCCTGGAGCACGGTGACCAGCTCCAGCGAGATCCCCGAGTAGCCCTGCATCCGGTTGCCGCCCGCCTGGAGGGCACCGAACAGCAACGCCGCGAGCAGAACGCCCCACGGCTTCACCCGCCCGAGCAGGGCGACCAGGATGCCGTCGAACCCGATCTGGGCGACCACCTGCGGAGTAAGTGCGTCCGCCGTCGAACCGAGCACCATCTGGCTGCCGCCGAGGCCGGCGAGCAGGCCGGCGATGGCCATCATCAGCACGTACGCCCTGGGGACGCTGATGCCGGCGGTGCGGGCGGCGTCGGGGTTCGCGCCGACCGCGCGCAGCTCGAAGCCGAGCGTGGAGCGGTTGAGCAGCCAGGCGACGAACCAGGTGGCGAGCACGGCCAGCAGGATGCCGGCGTGCACCCGCAGGTTGTCGCCGAGCAGCCGGGGCAGTTGGGCGGAGGCGTCGACCGGCTTGCTGATCGCGTCGGCCCGGCCCGGGTTCTGTACGCCGTTCTGGACGATGATCCAGGACAGGAAGTAGAGCGCGACGTAGTTGAGCATGATCGTGTTGATCACCTCGTGGGCACCGGTGCGCGCCTTGAGGATGCCCGGGACGAAGCCCCAGAGCGCACCGCCGACCGCACCCGCGACCAGCGCCACGACCAGGTGCAGCCCCGGGGGCAGCGGCAGCAGGAAGCCGGCCAGCGCGGCGAGGATGACGCCGATGGTGGCCTGCCCCTGGGCGCCGATGTTGAACAAGCCACCGCGGAAGGCGAGCGCCACGGACAGGCCGGTGAAGACAAGCGGCGCGGTGTAGGTCAGCGTCTCCGAGATGGGGCCCAGGGCGGCACGCCAGCCGGACGCCTCCGGGTCGAAGATCGCCCCCTTGAACAAGTTCGCGTACGCGTCGCTGACCACCGTCCAGCTGGAGTTCAGCGCGTCGGACGGGCGGGCGGTGATGTAGCCGTAGGTGGCCAGCACGTCCGGGTCCGAGACGACGATCAGGACGGCGCCGACGAACATCGCCAGCACCACCGCGAGCACGGTGACGGTGACGGTGTTGGCGGCCCAGAGGTTGTCCAGGAACAGCCGGCCCAGCGCGGGCTTGACCTCCGGCTCGGGCCGCTTCGCGGCGGTCGCCGTGGCGACCCGGTCGGTGGTGCCGACCGCAGTCCGCGCCGCCTGCTCCTCGGTCGCCGGTTCCCTGTTCGGCGAGCCCGACTCGGGGGTTGGGTTGCTCATGCCTCGTCCTCGCTACCGGGGCCCTCGGGGGCCGGGGTCGCCGCGGCGGCGGCCGGTTCGGTGGCGCCGGTGACCGCGTCGGGGGTGATGCCGGCCATCAGCAGGCCGATCTCCTCGCGCGGGGTGTCCGGGCCGACGACGCCGATGATCCGGCCGCGGTACATCACCGCGATCCGGTCGGCCAGGCCGATCACCTCGTCCAACTCGCTGGAGACGACCATGACGGCGGTGCCGATGTCCCGCTCCCGGATGACCCGGGAGTGGATGAACTCGATCGAGCCGACGTCGACGCCGCGGGTCGGCTGGGCGGCGATGAAGAGCTTCAGCGGGCGGGACAGCTCCCGCGCCACGATCACCTTCTGCTGGTTGCCGCCGGAGAGGGTGCCCACCGGCGCGTCGCCCGACGGGGTACGGACGTCGAACTGCTCGATCCGCTCCCTCGCCGACTTCGCGATGGCGTCCGGCTTGAGGGACAGCCCCTTGCCGAAGGGCGGCCGGTCGTAGATGTCCAGCACCAGGTTCTCGGCGACGCTGAACTCCTTGACCAGCCCGTCGACGCTGCGGTCCTCGGGGACGTAGCCGACCCCGGCGCGCAGCACCCTCTTGGTCGGCCAACCCTGCACGGGCTCGCCGTCGAGGGCGACCGTGCCGGCGAGGACGGGCCGCAGTCCCATGATCGCCTCGATCAGCTCGGTCTGGCCGTTGCCCTGCACGCCCGCGATGCCGAGCACCTCGCCCGCGCGCACGGTGAGGTCGACCCCGTCGACGGCCCGAATCTGGCGGTCGTCGTCGACGACCAGGCCGGAGACCTCCAGGACGGGCTTGCCCGGGGTGGCCGGCTTCTTGTCCACCGTCAGCCGGACGCTGCGGCCGACCATCAGCGCCGCCAGCTCGTCGCGGCTGGCGGTCGGCGAGGCGGTGCCGACGGTCTTTCCGCGGCGGATCACGGTGATCCGGTCGGCGATCGCCTTGACCTCGCCGAGCTTGTGGGTGATGAAGACGATCGACTTGCCGGCGGCCTTGAGCGACCGCATGACGGCGAGCAGCTCCTCGGTCTCCTGCGGGGTGAGCACGGCGGTCGGCTCGTCGAGGATGAGCAGGTCGACGTCGCGGGTGAGGGCCTTGACGATCTCGACCCGCTGCTGGATGCCGACCGGCAGGTCCTCGACGACGGCGTCCGGGTCGACCCGCAGGTTGTACCGCTCGGAGACCTCGGCGACCTCGCGCCGGGCGCGCCGCCGGTCGAGGAATCCGGCGATACCGCCCCGGACCTGCTCGGCGCCGAGCATGATGTTCTCGGCGACGGTGAAGACCGGCACCAGCATGAAGTGCTGGTGCACCATGCCGATCCCGGCCGCGATCGCGTCGGATGGGCCCCGGAGCCTCAGCGGCCTCCCGTCGACCACGATCTCACCCTCGTCGGGCTGGTAGAGCCCGTAGAGGACGTTCATCAGGGTCGACTTGCCGGCACCGTTCTCGCCGAGCAGGGCGTGGATCTCTCCAGGCTCCACCGTCAGGTCGATGTGGTCGTTGGCGACCAGATCACCGAACCGCTTGGTGATGCCGCGCAGTTCGAGTCTCAGCGCAACCTCCGGGAGTGCGAGCGATGGGGCGGCATGGCCGCTGTCAGCCGGTCACCGGGCCGGGCCGGGCGTGGGTGGAGCGGACCGGCCGCCCCGGCGCCGCGGGGGGTGTCCCGCGTACGTCGAGGCGGCCGGTCGTCATGCCTGGGGCCCGCCGGCCTCCGCCGCCGATGGTGGCGCCACGGCGGCCGGCGGAGCGGTCACTTGGCCGGCTGGGCCTTCGAGGTGACCGTGATGGTGCCGGCGGCGATGTCCGCCTTGACCTTCTCGACCTCGGTCTTCAGGTCCGCCGGGACCTTGCTGTCGAACTCGTGGTACGGGGCGATCGAGACGCCGTTGTTGGCGAGCGTGCCGACGAAGCCCGCGCTGGCCTGGAGCTTCTCCCCGCTGGCGGCCTTGGTGACGGCCTCCTTCACGGCGTCCGTGATGTTCTTGACCACGGTGGTCAGCAGCGCCGGGCAGTTCGGGGTGCTCTCGCACCCGTCGGCGTCCACCCAGATGACCGAGTACTTGCCGCCGGAGGCCTGGGCCGCGGCGGTCGTGCCGAGGCCGGCACCGCCGGCGACCGGCATGATGATGTCCGCGCCCTGGGCGACCAGGGTGTCGGAGACCTTCTTGCCCTCGTCCTGCTTCTCGAACGAGTTGGTGAAGGACCCCTTCTGGGTCGCCTTGTCCCAGCCCAGGACCTGGACGTTCTTGCCCTTGGTCTTGTTGTAGTGCGCGACGCCGTCGGCGAAGCCGTCCATGAAGATGGTCACCGGCGGGATCGGCAGGCCGCCGTAGGTGCCGACCTTGCCGGTCTTGCTCATGCCGGCGGCCAGGTAGCCGGCCTGGAAGGCGGCCTGGGCGGTGTCGAACTGCATCGGGTAGACATTGGGTTCCGGCAGCTTGGAGTCGACGATGGCGAACTGCTGGTTCGGGTTCGCCTTCGCGATCTTGGACGTCGCATCGCCCATCAGGCCACCGACGGCCAGGATGAAGTCGCACTTCTGGTTGACGAACTGGGTCAGGTTGACCTCGTAGTCCGCCTGCGCCTTCGACGCGACGTACTTGATGTCGATGTTGTCGTTGGCCTTCTTGGCCTCCTCGAGGCCCTTCCAGGCCGAGGTGTTGAACGACTTGTCGTCGATGCCACCGACGTCGGTGACCATGCAGGCGCTGTACTTCTTGGCACCGCTGCCGGCCGTGTCGCCGCTCTCCTCGGGGGCCTCACCACACGCGGCGGCGCCCAGCACGAGCCCACCCGCCACGAAGGCGGAGGCGATCCGCATCCCACGCACAGAGCGCAAGACGTCTCCTTCCCATTGCACACCGCGCTTCGTGCGGTGGCAGCCCTTTGAAACCGACGAGCGCTGCGCGCGCCGGCGTCCCACGTTACGGACGGGAGCGTACGCCCCACGCCCTCCCACCGGCCGACAATCGTGCACGACTGTTGAGCGCTTGTTACCCCTACGTAACCCTTGGGTCGGGCAGATCACTTACCGGGCCGCCCGAGGGCCGGGTCCGGCGTCGCGGACCTCGGCCTCGCGCGGCCTTTCCCGTGCTCAGGCGGTCACCTCCAGAAGACCGCCACCGCCGCGTTGACCAGGGTCAACCCGATGATGGCGAGGAAATGACCCCGGTTGACCGTCTCCCGCTTACGGGAGAAGAAGACCATGACGAAGATCAGCAGGGCGAGCACCAACTTGGTAACAAGTTTGGCGGGGGCCGGCTCGGCGCCGTCGCGCAACGGGGCGGACAGCCCGATTCCGGTCAACAGGCCCAGGACCGACCCCCAGAGCATGGCCGCGTTGATCCGCAGCCGACCGCTGACGTACTGGGCGATCGCGCCGCCCAGCAGCAGCGCGAACCCGATCAGATGCACGTAGAGAAGTACCAACCGAAGAGCTTCCACGCGCACCATCCTCCCCCATCAACGACACCTTGTAGTAGGGGCCCGCCGGCCCCTCCCACACCTCAGCCGGACAGCAGCCGCCACACCTGGAAGGTGGGGCCGTCGCCGGGCAGGGTGACCACGCCGTCGGCGTCCGGGCGCAGCGCCGGCGCGCCCCCGTACGCGTTCTCGCCCGCCGGCAGGCCGGCGATCCGGACCGGGTCGGCGGCGGCCCGCCGGGCCAGCACCAGGACCCCGCCGTCCGGGATCTCGCGCAGGAAGACCAGCGTGTCCGGGTCCGCGTGCACCCAGCGCAGGCCGCCGTGGCGCAGCGCCGGCTCGCCGCGGCGCAGGGCGACCAGCGCCCGGTACGCCCCGAGCGTCCCGTGGTCCCAGCTCTCCCGCCGGTGCCACGGCATCGGGGTACGCGACCCCTCTCCGTTCGTGCCCGTCAGCCCCAGCTCGTCCCCGGCGAAGATCAGCGGGGTACCCGGCATCGTGGCGAGCAGGCCGGCGGCCACCTCCTGCCGGGCCGCGTCCCCCACCACCGTCCGGATCCGGGCCGAGTCGTGCGAGCCGAGCAGCTGCCACGAGTGGACGTACGACCGCCAGGAGACCAGCGACCGGTAGGCGTTCATGGTGGCGAGCACGGCGTCGGTGTCCCGCCGGCGGACCCCGCCGGGCGTGCCGAGGAAGTTCGGCAGCGGCTCGTCGCCGTGGCGCAGCCAGGACCAGACGGGGTCGGTGAAGCCGACGTAGTTCATCGTGCCGTGCCAGCCGTCGCGGTCCAGGTCGCCGGTGTGGTCGTGGCCGTGCTCGGCGAGCAGCAGGCCGTCGGGCCGGGTCTCGGCGACCACCCGGCGCAGCAGCCGCGCCACCTCGTGGGTGTACGCGTCCGCGCCCCGCCGCCCGGTCATGTTGGCGACGTCCACCCGCCACCCGTCGAGGGCGTACGGGGGCCGCAGCCAGCGGCGCAGCAGCGAGTCCTCGGCCGTGGCGAAGCGGCGACGCAGCTCGGCGCTGCCCCAGTTGAGCTTCGGCAGCGACTTGACCCCGTTCCAGGAGTCGTAGTCCCCGGTCACCTCGTCGAAGTAGTACAGCTCCCGCTCGGGGGCGCGCGCGTCCGAGGCGGCGGCGGTGAACCAGCGGTGGGCGTCGCCGGTGTGGTTGCTGGTGATGTCGCCCAGCAGCCGCCAGCCGCGGGCGTGCACCGCGTCGGCGAGCCGGGCCAGCGCCGCGTCCCCGCCCAGCAGCGGGTCGACGGTGTCGAAGCTGGAGGCGTCGTACCGGTGGTTGGAGCGGGCCGGGAAGACCGGGGTCAGGTAGACGGTGTTGACGCCGAGCCGGTCCAGGTGATCCAGCCGCTCGGCGACGCCGTCCAGGTCGCCCCCGTAGAACTGGTACGGGGTCTCCGGGCCGCGCCCGATCACCGGCGTGTCCCAGTCGCAGGGGATCGCCCAGTCCGGCGCGGCGCGGCCGTCGGCGGCGGCGGAGCGGGCGAACCGGTCGGGGAAGATCTGGTAGATCACCGCGTCCCGGGCCCAGGCCGGCGGCGGGGCGTGACCGACCAGCCGGAAGTCGCCGGCGTCCGGCACGTCGTGGTCGACGAGGCCGGCGGCGTTGAGCCAGCGGTAGCCGCGGGCGCCGGTGAGCATGAACCGGTAGTTGCTGACCGGGTTGCGCACCTCGACGTCGGCGCGCCACCAGACGTCCCCGCCGGCGCGCCGGTCGACGACGGCCTCGGCGAAGCGGGGCTCGCCGTCGCCGGTGGTCCGGACGTGCACCTGACGCACGTCGGCGCCGGCCGGCACCCGGACGAAGACCGGGACGGTCGCCCCGAGCGCGGGCTCCTGGTCGGGGACGTACGTGGCGGACCCGTCGTGGTGCGGTAGCAGCGGGATCGTCATCCTCAACCCTTGACGGCTCCGGCGGTGAGGCCGGAGACGATGTAGCGCTGGAGCAGTTGGAACACCAGCACCGTGGGGATCGCGGTGAGCAGGGTCGCCGCCGAGAAGATCCCGAAATTGGCGTTCCGCTCGTTGCCCTGGAGCATGCCGTACATGCCGACGGCGAGGGTCTTCGAGTCGGTGTCGGTGAGGAACACGTTCGCCATCAGGAACTCGTTGATCGTGCCGATGAACGCCAGCAGGGCCGTCACCGCCAGGATCGGTGCCACCAGCGGCAGCATGATCCGGAAGAACACCTGAGCGTGGCTGGCGCCGTCCATGGTGGCGGACTCGTCCAGCTCGCGCGGGAGCGTGTCGAAGAAGCCCTTCATCAGCCAGGTGTTCACCCCGAGCGCGCCACCGAGGTAGAGCAGCAGCAGGCTCCACGGGGTGTTGAAGCCGATGACCGGCCACAGGTCGGTGATCGTGCCGAAGATCAGGAAGATCGCCACGATCGCCAGGAACTGCGGGAACATCTGGATCAGCAGCAGCGACAGCAGCCCCACCCGCCGGCCCCGGAACCGCATCCGGGAGAAGGCGTACGCGGCCAGCGCGGACAGGAACACCGACGCGAAGGACGAAACCCCCGCGATCAGCAGCGAGTTGAGGAACCAGTGGCCGAACGCCGTCTTGTCGAAGAGGTTGGTGAAGTTCTCGAACGACGCCCCGGTCGGCAGCAGCTCGGTCGAGGAGAGGGTGCCGAGCGGGTTCAGCGCCGCCGAGAGCACGAACAGGATCGGGAAGAGGCTGAACGCCACCGCCAGCACCCCGACGACGTGCCGCCAGCCCACCTGGGCGAACCAGCGACCCGTCGACCCCCTCGCCGCGGTCCGGTTGCCGGGGGACGCCTCCACGTGGGTGGTCACGAGTACACCTCCTCCTGCTGCCGGGTGCGCCGGAAGCTCACTGCGGACACCACCGCGACGATGGTGAAGATGAACAGCGAGATCGCCGCGGCGAACCCGAACTCCGCGCCCTGCCCGCCGAACGCCAGCCGGTAGGTGTACGTGATCAGCAGGTCGGTCGCGCCGTTGGTCGGGTTGTCCGCCGGGAACGGGGCACCCTCGGTGGTCAGGTAGATCGCGTTGAAGTTGTTGAAGTTGTACGCGAACGACGAGATCAGCAGCGGCGAGAGCGCGACCAGCAGCAGCGGCAGCGTGACCGCGCGGAAGGACTGCCAGGGGGAGGCGCCGTCGACCGAGGTGGCCTCGGTCAGCTCGCGCGGGATGGCCTGCAACGCCCCGGTGGTGACCAGGAACATGTACGGGTAGCCGAGCCAGAGCTGCACCAGGATCACCGCGAACCGGGCGGTCCACTCCCCGCCGAACCAGTCGACGCCCAGCCCGAACAGGTTGTTGACCAGGCCGAAGTCGGTGTTGAACATGTCCCGCCAGACCATCAGCATCGCGAACGACGGCATCGCGTACGGCAGGATCAGCAGCACCCGGTACAGGTTGGTGCCCCGCATCCGGGGCGAGTGCAGCGCCAGCGCGATGAGCAGGCCGAGCACGAACGTCCCGCCGGTGGAGCCGATCGCGAAGGCGAAGTTCCACAGCAGCGTGCCGAAGAAGGGCCCGGCGATGTTCGGGTCGGTCAGCACCCGGCTGAAGTTCTTCAGGCCCACGTTGACCCGCCAGCCCTGGGCCAGCCGCTCGCCGTCGGCGGCGACGAAGGAGCCGGCGGCCTCGTCGGCGGTCCAGGTCCTGCCGGTCTCGCTGTCCCTGATGCAGTCGCAGCCCGCGTCGTACGCCCGGACGGCCTTGCCCTCGTAGGCGCGCGACAGGCCGTTGGACCGGATCGCGCCGCTGGCGGTCGGCACAACGAGGTCGGTGATCTCCCTGCTCCGCACGCTGGCCTGGCCGAAGTTGAGCACGGTGTAGCCGTCGGCGGCGGTGACCTTGCCGCCCGGGGCGACCGTGACGTCGCCCGCGCCGAGCGGGCGCAGCCCGCCCGCGTCGCCGGCGGAGACCTGGTTGGTCTTCGGGTCGGTCAGCAGGAAGACGAGCGGGCCGGTGGCCGGATCGCCCTCGGTGGCGATGGAGAGGGCGTACTCGGTGGAGCCGGGGACCTGCTTCACCGAGGAGCTCTGGATCGCGACGATCGCGTCGTCCTTGCTGCCCCGGTGGCCGTCGCCGAAGTTCGTGAAGGCGGTGCTCGCGGTGTAGAGCACGGGGAAGACCTGGAAGGCGATCAGGAAGAGCGTGCCGGGGACCAGGTACTTCGCGGGAACGTGTCGGCGGGTCAGGTAGAGGTAGAACAGGCCGGCGGTGGTCACGGCCAGGATCGCCAGGCCCACCCAGTGCTCGGCCTCGACGAGCGGGAACGCCGCCCAGACCGCGATCCCGGCCACCAGGCCGAGCAGGACCACCTTGACGACGAGGCCGGTCGCGGTGATCGGCGCGTGGTGCCGCGCCCGCTGGGACGCGCGCGGGAGCCCGGGGCCGACGGGCTCCCGGCCCGGGGTCCGCGTGGCGGGCCCCGGGCCGGACAGCGACGTGCTCATTACTTGATCTGGCCGGAGATGGTCTTGCCGGCGGCGGTGATCGTCTTGGCCGGGTCGGCGCCACCGATGATGGCCGCCTCCGCCTTGCCGAACGGGTCCCAGATCGCGGCCATGGCCGGGATCGCCGGGAGCACCTGGCCGTTCTTGCCGGCCTCCTGGAACTTCGCCAGGTCGGGGTCGGTGCCCTTGACCTGCTCGAAGGCGGCGGTGAGCGCCGGCGGGCGGGGCTCGGCGCTGTACAGCGCGACGGCCAGGTCCGGCTTGGTCACGTAGTTGGTGACGAACTCCTGGGCCAGGGCCTTGTTCTTGCCCTTGGCGGCAACGTAGAACGCCTGCACGCCCACGAACGGCTGGGCCTCCTTGCCGCCGGCGAAGCCGGGGACCGGGGAGATGTCGTAGGAGATGTTGGCCTTCTTGGCGTCGGCGATGGCCCACGGGCCGGAGACCAGGAAGGCGCACTTCTTGCCGGTGAAGGTGGCGATGGAGTTCTCGCCGGTGATGGAGCGCTTCAGCGCGCCGTCGCCCTTCTCGCCCAGCTTCGCGATCTTCTGGAAGGCCGCGATCGACTCCGGCTTGCCCACGCCCAGGTCCTTCGGGTCGTAGTCGCCGTTGGCGGCGGTGCCGAAGAGGTAGCCGCCGCCGGAGGTGTACAGCGGGTAGATGTGGTACGCGTCGCCGTTCTGGCCGGCCTGCAGGCAGAGGATCTCGCTGGCCTTCTTCTCGGCCTTGAGCTTCTTGCCGGCGGCGACCAGGTCCTCGATCGTCTTGGGCGCCTCGGGGGCCAGCTCGGTGTTGCGGATCAGGGCGATGTTCTCGGTGGCGTACGGGACGCCGTAGACCTGACCGTTGAAGGTCACCGCCTTGACGGCGAGCTCGCTGAACGCGCTCTTCTGCTCGGCGCCGAGCTGCACCGGGTCGATGGCGCCGTTCTGGACCAGGTTGCCGATCCAGTCGTGCGCGCCGACCACGACGTCCGGGCCGCTGCCCTGCTGGGAGGCGGTGACGAAGTTGGTCTGCAGGTCCTTGGAGACGGCCTGGACCTCGACGGTCACGCCGTTCTCCTGGCCGAACTTCTCGGCGAACGGCTTCAGGGCGGCGGTGCGCTTGTCGTCGGCCCAGATCACCAGCTTGCCGCCGGCGGCCTTGGCGGACTCGTTCGCGGCCGGCTCCTCCTTGTCGCCGCCACCGCAGCCGGAGGCGGCCAGCGCCAGGCCGAGGACGGCGACCACACCCGCGGTACGGATGCGCATCGGTACTCCTGTCGTCATGGCCGGCTCCGCCGGGGGAAGGCGGGCCCGCCAGTGGAAACCTCTGTAAGTTCTTGCTGCTGGCGCCCGGTTGCTGCGCCGTTCATACGCATGTTGCGGGGACGTTAGCAAGAGGTTGCAGAGAATGGAAGGGCTTGCAGGCGTGTACGCAAGATCTTGCCCTTGCGTTAAAGTGCCGCCATGCGCGCTCGATTGTCCGACATCGCCCAACAGGCCGAAGTCAGCGAGGCGACGGTGTCGCGGGTGCTCAACGACCGCCCTGGCGTGGCCCCCGAGACCCGCCAGGCCGTACTGACCGCCCTCGATGTCCTCGGCTACGAGCGCCCGGCCCGGCTGCGCAAGCGCAGCGCCGGCCTGGTGGGACTGGTCGTGCCCGAACTGGACAACCCCATCTTCCCCGCCTTCGCCCAGGTCATCGAGTCGACCCTGGCGCAGAGCGGGTTCACCCCCGTGCTGTGCACCCAGACCCCGGGCGGGGTCACCGAGGACGAGTACGTCGAGATGCTGCTCGACCGCCAGGTCTCCGGCATCGTCTTCGTCTCGGGCCTGCACGCCGACACCGCGGCCAACCACGACCGCTACCGCGCGCTGATCGCCCGACCGCTGCCGGTCGTCATGATCAACGGGTACGTGCCCGGCATCGCCGCGCCGTTCGTCTCCTGCGACGACCGGGAGGCCACCGAGCTGGCCGTCGCCCACCTGGTCGCCCTCGGACACCGCCGGATCGGCCTGATCACGGGCCCGGACCGGTTCGTGCCGGTGCAGCGCCGGGTCACCGGCTGGCGGGCGGCGATGGGCCGGCTCGTCGGCCTGCCCGAGGCCGAGCTGGACGGGCTGGCCGAGCTGTCGCTGTTCGGCGTGGAGGGCGGCGAGGCGGCCGCCGGGCGCCTGCTGGAGCGCGGCGTCACGGGCATCGTCTGCGGCTCGGACCTGATGGCGCTCGGCGCGATCCGGGCCGCCCGGCAGCGCGGCCTGTCGGTGCCGGGTGACCTGTCGGTGGTCGGGTACGACGACTCGCCCCTGATGGCGTTCACCGACCCGCCGCTGACCACCATGCGCCAGCCGGTCATCGCGATGGCGGTCGCCGCCGTCCGGGCGCTGGTCGACGAGATCAACGGGCACGCCGCGCCGCACTCGGAGTACCTGTTCCGGCCCGAGCTGGTGGTGCGCGGCTCCACCGCCGTGGCCCCGCCGGCGACCGCCGGGGGCGGGTCGGACGGCCAGCACCCGACGCCGCCGGCGCTCGCCATCCCCGCCTGAGCCCGTTCCGGCGATCGGCGCTCGCGATCCCCGCCTCGGTCCGCTCCGACCATCGGCGTCATTTCTTGCGCAAGAGCTGCTTGACTCTTGCAGCGGCCGGGCGGCATCCTGCTGTGACGCCCGCGCGACACAGTGCCGAAACCGCGCGGGACACGCCGGCCCGCCACAGAACGGGGATCGTCACCGATGACCGCCAGCACCCCCACGCCGCTGACCTCCGACGACGACTGGTGGCGATCCGCGGTCGTCTACCAGGTCTACGTCCGCAGCTTCGCCGACTCCAACGGCGACGGCGTCGGTGACCTGCCGGGCATCCGCGAGCGCCTGCCGTACCTGCGCGACCTCGGGGTCGACGCGCTCTGGCTGACCCCCTTCTACACCTCGCCCATGGTCGACGGCGGCTACGACGTGGCCGACTACCGCGACGTGGACCCCATGTTCGGCACGCTCGCGGACTTCGACGCCATGATCGCCGACGCGCACGCCCTCGACCTGCGGATCATCGTCGACATCGTCCCCAACCACACCTCCGACCAGCACCCCTGGTTCCGCGCCGCGCTCGCCGCGGGCCCCGGCTCCGCCGAGCGGGAGCGCTACCTGTTCGCGGACGGCAAGGGGGAACACGGCGAGCTGCCGCCGAACGACTGGGAGAGCATCTTCGGCGGCCCGGCCTGGACGCGGGTGCCGGACGGCCAGTGGTACCTGCACCTGTTCGACCCGGCCCAGCCGGACCTGAACTGGCGCCACCCCGAGGTGCGCGCGGAGTTCGAGGACGTGCTGCGCTTCTGGCTCGACCGGGGCGTGGACGGGTTCCGCGTCGACGTGGCCCACGGCATGATCAAGGCCGAGGGGCTGCCGGACGTCGGCTTCAGCAGCATGACCACCGGCCAGCGCCAGGTGGAACTGCTGGGCAAGGGCCGGCTGCCGTACTTCGACCAGGACGAGGTGCACGAGATCTACCGGGCCTGGCGGCCGATCCTGGACAGCTACCCCGGCGGCCGGATGGCCGTCGCCGAGGCGTGGGCCGAGACGCCGCAGCGGCTGGCCCGCTACATCGGCCCGGACGAGCTGCACCAGGCGTTCAGCTTCGACTTCCTCGACGCCACCTGGTCGGCCGACTCCTTCCGCAAGGTCGTCGACACCGCCCTGTCCGAGGCCACCATCGTCGGCGCGCCCACCACCTGGGTGCTGTCCAACCACGACAAGCAGCGGCACGTCACCCGGTACGGCGACGGCGAGATCGGCCTGCGCCGGGCCCGGGCGGCCACCCTGCTGATGCTGGCCCTGCCCGGGTGCGCGTACCTCTACCAGGGCGAGGAGTTGGGCCTGCCGGAGGTGCTGGACCTGCCCGACGAGCTGCGCCAGGACCCGTCCTTCCTGCGCACCGGGGAGAGCCGGGACGGCTGCCGGGTGCCGATCCCGTGGAGCGGCGAGCTGGCCCCGTACGGCTTCGGGCCGGAGGGCAACGAGCTGAGCTGGCTGCCGGCCCCGGCCACCTGGGCCGCGCTCTCGGTCGCCGCCCAGGCCGGCGTGCCCGGCTCCACGCTGGAGCACTACCGCGCCGCGCTGCGGATCCGGCGCGGGCACCCCGCGCTCGCCGCCGACGCCGGCGGCGTGACCTGGCTGGAGGGCACCGGCCCGGGCGTGCTGGCGTTCACCCGCAGCTCCGGCGACACCGTGCTGACCTGCGTGGTCAACCTCAGCGACGCGCCGGTGCTGATCGACGGGTACGGCCGGCCGCTCGTCGCCAGCGCGGAGCTCACCGAGCAGGGCGCCGGGCACGTGCTGCCGGTCGACGCCGCCGCGTGGTTCGAACGGCCCGCAGCCGGGTAACCGAGTTGACGACCTGGTCGTTCGGCGTGCTCCGCGCCGCCGGGCGACTGGGCAGGCCCCTTGTGGTGGGGGGTGAGGTGGCGCCGGCGCCTCCCGGGTCCGTCCCGGGAGGCGCCGGCGTCCGTCGTGGACGGCTCTTCCGCCGGCGCCCTCCACCCCGAAGCCGCTGGCGTCGGTAGGCGGAGAATCGACGTCATGGCGTACCTGTTCCTACTGGCGGCGATCGCCTCCGAGGTGGTCGGCACGAGCCTGCTCAAGGCGACGCACGGGTTCACCCGGCCGTGGCCGACGCTCGGGCTGGCCGTCGCCTACCTGACCGCCTTCGGGATGCTCGCCCTGGCCGTGCGGGACATTCCCGTCGGCGTGGCGTACGCGATGTGGTCCGGCCTCGGTACGGCGGCCATCGTCGCGATCGGAGCCGCGTTCCTCGGCGAGCCGCTCAGCGTGGCCAAGGTGGTGGGCGTCGGGCTCGTCATCGCCGGGGTGGTCGTGCTCAACCTCGGGGGCTTGCACTGACGCACCGGTCCGGGTTGGGGGTGCGCCGCGCGATCCGGGCGCCCCCGTCGTGGTTTCGCGTCAGCAGCTTCCCGCGCCGGGCATTCGGCGGTCCGGGGTGCGGCGCGGCGGGGTCAGCGGCCCTTCTCGGCCAGCAGCTTCGCGATCCGCTGGAAGCCGGCCCGCAACTCGGCCTCGCTCGGCGCGGCGGGCGGGCCGGCCCGCTCGTCCGCCTCGGCCGCCGCCTCCAACTCGTCGTCGATGACGTCCTCGAAGTCGCCGTAGAGGTCGGCCTGCTCGACCTGGGCGGTCTCGTCCGCCGCGGCGATCTGGGCGGCGGCGATCTCGCTGCGGATCTCGTCGGGCGACAGCGCCGGCAGCAGCGGCTCGACCACCGCCATCAGCTGCTCCTCGGCCACCACCGCCTCGGCCAGCGCCAGCGCGTGCAGCCGCTCGTACGGGCCGCACACCACCGGCTCCCACTCGTCGGCGTCGCCGAGCGGGCCGAAGGTGATGATCCACGGCAGGCCGAGCATCGGCGAGTCGTCCGGCAGGTCCAGCGTCACTAGTGCGCCCACGGGCCCATCATGGTCGGTGCTCACGTTCCGGCGAGCGGCATTTGCCTGAATTGTGCGTCCAGGGCGGCCCGGACCAGGGCCAGCGCGGCCTCCGGCGGCACCCCGAGCCGGACGGCCTCGGCCGCGTAGCCCGCCGCCGCCCGCTGCAACCGGTCCGTCGCGTCGTCCCGGCCCGGCGCGACGAAGGTGCCGTGCCGGCCTCTCGTCTCCAGCAGCCCGGCGGCCTCCAGCTCCCGGTACGCCCGGGCCACCGTGTTCACCGCCAGCCCCAGCTCGGCGGCGAACTGCCGGACCGTCGGCAGCCGGGTGCCCGCCGGCAGCCGGCCGTCTCCGATCTGCTCGGCGAGCTGCCCGCGCACCTGCTCGTACGGCGGCACGGGCCCGGCCGGATCCACCGAGATCAGCATGTCACCCCGCTCCCCCGGGCACGCCCGGGTCGTTCTCGACGTCGAGGTCGGCGGGCCTCGGCTTCTGGGCCAGGTCCACCACCCGACCGTACGGGCTGGTCGCGGCCAGCGCCGCCCCGAACAGGACCAGCTGGTTGAGCAGGTACAGGTACAGCAGCAGCCCGACCGCGGTCGTCACCACCGTGTACGCCGGGTTCCGCTCGGTGCGCACCACGTAGTACCGCCCGACCGTGTTCAGCAGCGTGATGCCGACCGCGACGGTGAACACCACCGGGCGCAGCCGGCGGCGGCTCATCCGCAGCCGGGGCACCGCGACCAGCAGCGCGGCGGCCAGCACCATGTTGACCACTACGCTGAGCACGGCGCTGAGCGTGGTCAGCCCCAGCGAGCCCGTGCTGCGCAGCAGGAAGCGCAGCACCGACTCCAGCGCGTCCACGGCGGCCACCGACACGCCGATCAGCACGAAGATCCCGATCATGACGGCCAGGTCGACCAGGCGACGCACGACGAAGTTGCCCGGCTGCTGGTTGAGCCCGTACATCAGCCGCTGCGACGAGCGGATCGCCTCGACCCAGCCGATCCCGGTGAAGGCCAGGATGATCAGGCCGACCACCCCGACCGTGTTGCTGCTGCGGGCGATCTGCTCGGGATCGAGGAAGGGCAGGTTCTCCCGCAGGAAGCCGGCTGCCGCCCTGCTGACCTCGTCGTTGTCCTCGATGACCGCCCCGAACGCCGAGTACGCCACCAGGGCGAGCGCGAACACCGCGAAGAACCCGTAGTACGCGATGGCCGCCGCGAGCCGCCCGCCCAGCATCTCGGCGTACAGGTCCCCGGCCCGCCACACGTGGTCGAACGTCCGCGACCGGCGGCGCCAGGAGCTCACCCGCCGGCCGATGCCGGACTCGATCCGCCCCATCAGGTTCACGCCGTCATCCTCGCCGATCCGTCGCCGTCCCACCGGCGGCCCGCCGCACGCTCCGGCTGGAGCGCCCCGGCGCGGAGGCCCTCCCACCGCCCGGCCCGCGGCGCCCGACCCGGTCCACGCGGCGCCGCTCAGCCGCCGAGGAGGAAGTCCCGGCGGGGCTGCCACCGGGTCTGCCCGCTGTGCGAGAACAGGGTGAACGAGTCCACCTCGAACATCGCCGAGAAGTCCGCCAGGTCCTCGTACGCCTTGTCGAGCGCCTCCGGCGCCACGTCCTGCGCGACGGTGACGTGCGGGTGGTACGGGAAGCGGGCCTCCCGGTGCAGCTCGGGCGCGGCGCGGATCGCGGCGGCCAGCAGCTCGCACTCGCTGATCCCGGCGGCCACCGCCACGAAGACCACCTGGGTCACCGGGCGGAACGTGCCGGTGCCCCGCAGGTGCAGGGTGAACGGCAGGTGCGCGGCGGCCACCACGGCCAGGTGCCGCTCGACCGCGGGCAGCGCGGCCACCGGGATCTCGGTGGGACCGAGCAGCGTCACGTGCGCCGGGACCACCTGCGGGTCGCCGGCCTCGATCCGGCGCCGGGTGAGCATGCCGCCCCAGGGCTCGGGGATGTCCACCGCGATCCCGATCTGGATGGTGTCGCCGGCCGCCGGCGCCCCGTCCCTGCGCTCCACGCCCCGCGCCATCCCTCCGGCCACCGGCCCGTCCACCCGTACCCGC
Organism: Micromonospora sp. B11E3; assembly: GCF_039871625.1. Taxonomy (NCBI): domain Bacteria; kingdom Bacillati; phylum Actinomycetota; class Actinomycetes; order Micromonosporales; family Micromonosporaceae; genus Micromonospora; species Micromonospora sp. B11E3. The sequence continues at coordinate 206,684 of NZ_JBDPMC010000001.1, forward strand.
CGCGCCGGGACCGCTACTCGAACCGGACGGGCGGGAAGAACCCGATCCGCTCGTACACGTCGCCCAGCGTCCGCGCGGCCACCGCGCGGGCCTTCTCCGCGCCGGCGGCGAGCAGCTTGTCCAGCTGGGCCGGGTCGTCGAGGTACGTCCGGGTGCGCTCCTGAATCGGGGCGACGAACTCCCGCACCACCTCGCCGAGGTCCTTCTTCAGGTCGCCGTAGCCCTTGCCCGCGTACGCGGCCACCAGGTCGTCGATGCTCCGGCCGCTCAGCGCGGAGTAGATGGTGAGCAGGTTGGCGATGCCGGGCTTGGTCTCGGTGTCGAAGACGATCTCCCGGCCGGTGTCGGTGACCGCCGAGCGGATCTTCTTGGCCGAGCGGGCCGGGTCCTCCAGCAGGTCGATGATGCCGGCGGGCGAGGAGGACGACTTCGACATCTTCGCCGTCGGGTCCTGCAGGTCGGTGATCTTCGCGGTGTCCTTGACGATGTGCGGCGCCGGGACGGTGAACGCCGGGCCGAACAGCGTGTTGAACCGCTGGGCCAGGTCCCGGGACAACTCCAGGTGCTGGCGCTGGTCCTCGCCGACCGGCACCGCGTTCGCCTGGTAGAGCAGGATGTCGGCGGCCTGCAGGATCGGGTACGTGAAGAGGCCGACGCTGGCCCGCTCGCTGCCCTGCTTCAGCGACTTGTCCTTGAACTGGGTCATCCGGCTGGCCTCGCCGAAGCCGGTGATGCAACCGAGCACCCACGCCAGCTGCGGGTGCTCGGGCACCTGCGACTGGACGAACAGGGTGCTGCGCTCCGGGTCGATGCCGACGGCCAGCAGTTGCGCGGCGGCGACCCGGGAGCGCTGCCTGAGCACCGACGGGTCGTGCCCGGCGGTGATGGCGTGCAGGTCGACCACGCAGTAGAAGGCGTCGTGGGTGTCCTGCAGCGCCACCCAGTGCCGCACCGCGCCCAGGTAGTTGCCGAGGTGGAACGAGTCGGCCGTCGGCTGGATGCCGGAGAGAACGCGGGGGCGGGCGGGTGCGTCGGACATGCCGGCAATTCTGTCAGCAAGGCCCGGCGCACGTCATGACGGGCCGGCGGGTCGGGCCTCCGCCGCCACCGCCGGCGCGGCGATCTCGCGCCGCGGCTCGGGCACGCGCACCGCCGAGACGCGGAGCCGGGCCACCCGGCGGCCCTCCAGCGCCAGCACCCGCAGCAGCCAGCCGCCGGGCGGGTCGTCCGGGCCCGGGGCGCCCCCGTCCACCGTCCCCGGGGCGACCGGCACCTCGTCGCCGGCCACCGGCAGCCGGCCCAGCGCGGCCATCACGTACCCGCCGACCGTCTCGTACGGGCCGGCGGGCAGCCGCAGCCCGGTCCACTCGGCGAAGTCGGCGAGGTTGAGCCGGCCGTCGACCACCGCCGGCAGCCCGGCCAGCGGCGGCTCGGGGGTCGTGTCGTACTCGTCGTGGATCTCCCCGATCAGCTCCTCGATCAGGTCCTCCAGGGTGACGATGCCGGCCGTGCCGCCGTACTCGTCGACCACCACGGCCAGGTGGTGCCGCTCACGGCGCATCTCGGTCAGCGCGGCCAGCACCCGCTTGCTGCCGGGCAGCCGCTTGACCTCCCGGGTCAACTCGCCCACGGTGGTGCACGGGTCGAGGTCGGGGCGCAGCAGCACGTCGCGCAGGTGCACGAAGCCGACCACGTCGTCGTGGGTGCCGTCGACCACCGGGTACCGGGTGTGCGTCTCGGCCCGGACCAGCCGTTCCGCCTCGGCGATGGTCAGCCCGGCGGACAGGAACACCACCTCGGTGCGGGGCATCATCACCTCGCGGACCAGGCTCGCCCCGGCCACCAGCACCTCGTCGATGATCCGCCGCTCGTCCGGGTCGATGACGGTGTTCGCGGCGACCAGGTCGCGCAGCTCCGCCTCGCTGATGCGCTCCCGGCCCGCGGCGGGACTCGCCCCGAGCAGGTCGGTGACCAGCCGCGTCGCGGCGTCGGCGGCCCGCACCACCAGCCGGGCGACCGTGCGGGCCAGCGGGCCCGGTTCGCGTCGGGCCCGCCCCGGCGGTCGACGCCGGGGCCCGGGACCACCCGCTTCCCGCATGACAGTGATGGTAGACACCGCCGGGGTACGGGCACGCGCCGTCCGCGCGGGACGCCGCCCGGGGCGGCGCGGTTGGCCGGGCCGGCGGCAGCGCGGACCCGGCGGACGGCCGTAGTGTGATCACGAGCGGTCGCGGCGAGGCGGCCAGGCAGGAGGATCGGACGTGAAACTGCTCGTCACCGGCGGCGCCGGCTACATCGGCAGCGTGGTGACCCGGATGCTGCTCGACGCCGGCCACGAGGTCGTCGTCCTGGACGACCTGCGCACCGGGCACCGGGAGGCCCTCGCCCCGGAGGCCACCTGGGTCGACGCGCCGGTCCACGAGGCGGCCCGGGTGCTCACCCCCGGCTCCGGCTTCGACGGGGTGCTGCACTTCGCCGCTCTCATCGCCGCCGGCGAGTCGATGGTCAAGCCGGAGCTGTACTGGCGGACCAACACCGTCGGCTCCCTCGCCCTGATCGACGCGGTCCGGGCGGCCGGCGTGCCCCGCCTGGTCTTCTCCTCCACCGCCGCCGTCTACGGCAACCCCGTCGAGCTGCCCATCCCCGAGACCGCGGTGAAGGCCCCCACCAACACGTACGGGGCCACGAAGCTCGCCGTCGACATGGCGCTCACCTCCGAGGCGATCGGACACGACCTGGCCGCCGTGTCGCTGCGCTACTTCAACGTGGCCGGGGCATACCTGCGCGGCGGGCACGCCATCGGCGAGCGGCACGACCCGGAGACCCACCTGATCCCGATCGCGCTGGAGGTCGCCGCCGGCCGCCGGGAGAAGCTCCAGCTCTTCGGCGACGACTACCCCACCGTCGACGGCACCTGCGTCCGCGACTACATCCACGTCGAGGACCTGGCCCGCGCCCACCTGCTGGCGCTGACCGCGGCCGTCGCCGGCCGGCACCGCATCTACAACCTGGGCAACGGGGCCGGGTTCACCAACCGGCAGGTGGTCGAGGTGGTCCGCGAGGTCACCGGGCACCCGGTGCCGGTGGAGGTGTCGCCGCGCCGCGAGGGGGACCCGGTCGAGCTGGTCGCCTCCTCCGCCCTGGCCCGCGAGGAGCTGGGCTGGGCGCCCGAGAAGCCGACCCTGCACGACATGGTCGGCGACGCCTGGGCCTTCTACCGCACCCACCTGCTGGACCGCCCGTGACCGACACCGCGCCCCCCGCCGTTCCCGCGTCCCCCACCGCGCGCCCGCGCGCGGCGGTCGACCCCGCGCGCCCCGGCCCGGTCGCCGACGTCGCCGACCGGGCCGCCGCCGGCTTCGCCGACCGGTACGCCGGGTCGCCCGCCGGCCGCTGGGCCGCGCCCGGCCGGGCCAACCTGATCGGCGAGCACACCGACTACAACGACGGCTTCGTGCTGCCGTTCGCGCTGCCGCTGCGCACCGTCGTCGCCGCCGACCGCCAGGACGGGCCGCGGTGGACGGTCTGGTCGGAGCTGTCCGGCGAGCCGGTCAGCTTCGGCGCCGACGAGGTCGCCGAGCCCGGCCGGGTCACCGGCTGGGCCGCGTACGTGGCCGGGGTGGTCTGGGCGCTGCGCGACGCCGGCCACGACGTGCCCGGCGCGCGGCTGGCCATCGCCTCCGACGTGCCGCTCGGCTCCGGGCTGTCCTCCTCCGCCGCCCTGGAGGCGGCGGTGCTGGCCGCCCTCGTGGACCTGGGCGGGCTGGACCTGCCGGCCGAGCGGTGGCCCCGGCTCGCCCAGCGCGCCGAGAACGCCTACGTCGGCGCGCCCACCGGGATCCTGGACCAGTCGGCCGTGATCCGGTGCCGGGCCGGGCACGCGCTGTTCCTCGACTGCCGCACCGAGGCGATCGAACACATCCCGTTCGACCTGGCCGCCGCCGGCCTGGCCGTGCTGGTCGTCGACAGCCGGGCCCCGCACCGGCACGCCGACGGCGAGTACGCCGCCCGCCGCGCCGCCTGCGAGCGGGCCGCCCACCTGCTCGGCGTACCCGCGCTCCGCGACGTCCCCGCCGCCGGGCTGGACGCCGCGCTGGCCCGGCTCGACGACGACGAGACCCGCCGCCGGGTCCGGCACGTCGTCACCGAGGACCAGCGCGTCCTGGACACCGTCGAGCTGCTGCGTGCCGGCCGCGTCCGCGACACCGGCCCGCTGCTGACCGCCTCGCACGCCTCGATGCGGGACGACTTCGAGATCACCGTGCCGGAGGTCGACACCGCGGTCGAGGCGGCCCTCGCGGCCGGCGCGTACGGGGCCCGGATGACCGGCGGCGGCTTCGGCGGCTGCGTCCTCGCCCTGGTCGACGCCGACCGGGCCGACGCGGTGGCCGACGCCGTCACGGCCGCGTACGCCGAGCGGGGCTACCGCGCCCCCGGCCTGTACCGCGCCACCCCCGCCCCCGGCGCCCACCGCCTGTGAAGAAGGGGCCCGGATCGGGGCCCCTTCTTCACGGCTGGCGGAACGAACGGCGTCAGGACGTCTCGACGATCATCCCGGCGCCGACCGTACGGTTGGTGGTCTCGTCGATGATCACGAAACCGCCGGTGGTGCGGTTACGCCGGTACTCGTCGGAGAGCAGCGGCACCGTCGTACGCAGCCGCACCCGGCCGATCTCGTTGAGCTTCAGCTCGCCGGCCGCCTCGTCCCGGTGCAGCGAGTTGATGTCCAGCCGGTAGTGCAGCCCGCGCACGATCGCCCGGGCCGACCGGGTGGTGTGCTTGATCGCGTACTTGCCGCCGACCTGCAGCGGCCGGGTCTCGTCCATCCAGCAGACCATCGCCTCGATGTCCTGCGTGACGGCCGGGGCGTTGTTCGGCCGGCAGATCATGTCGCCGCGGGAGATGTCGATCTCGTCGGTCAGGCGGACCGTCACCGACATCGGCGGGAACGCCTCCTCCACCGGCCCGTCGGCGGTCTCCACGGACGCGATCCGGCTGGTGAAACCCGAGGGCAGCACCATCACCTCGTCGCCGGGCTTGAGCACCCCCGACGCCACCTGCCCCGCGTAACCCCGGTAGTCGGTGACCGTGGTCGACTGCGGCCGGATCACGTACTGCACCGGGAACCGGACGTCGACCAGGTTGCGGTCGGAGGCGATGTGCACCCGCTCCAGGTGGTGCAGCAGCGACGGCCCCTCGTACCAGGGCATGTTCTCCGACCGGGCCACGATGTTGTCGCCCTTCAGCGCCGAGATCGGCACCACGGTCAGGTCGGGCGCGTCGAGCTTCGCCGCGAACGCGGTGAACTCGTCGGCGATCCGCTCGAACACCTCCTGCGACCAGTCGACCAGGTCCATCTTGTTCACGCACAGCACCAGGTGCGGCACCCGCAGCAGCGAGCACAGGAACGCGTGCCGGCGCGACTGCTCCACCAGCCCCTTGCGCGCGTCCACCAGGATCAGCGCCAGGTCGGCCGTCGAGGCGCCGGTGACCATGTTCCGGGTGTACTGGATGTGCCCGGGGGTGTCGGCGATGATGAACTTCCGCCGCGGGGTGGCGAAGTAGCGGTACGCCACGTCGATGGTGATGCCCTGCTCCCGCTCGGCCCGCAGCCCGTCGGTGAGCAACGCCAGGTTGGTGTACTCGTCGCCCCGGGCCGCCGACACCGCCTCGACCGCGGCGAGCTGGTCGGTGAACAGCGACTTCGTGTCGTACAGCAGCCGGCCGATCAGGGTCGACTTGCCGTCGTCGACGCTGCCCGCCGTGGCGAACCGCAGCAGGTCCATCGGCCGCGGCGCCGCATCGGCCCCGGGGGCCAGGGTCTCCACGCTCATCAGAAGTAGCCCTCCCGCTTACGGTCCTCCATCGCGGCCTCGCTGACCCGGTCGTCGCCGCGGGTCGCGCCGCGCTCGGTGATCCGCGTCGCGGCCACCTCCTCGATCACCTTCTCCACCGTGTCGGCGTCCGACCGCACCGCCGCCGTGCAGGAGGCGTCACCCACCGTCCGGTACCGCACCTGCGCCTTGAACCGCTCCTCGCCGGAGCGCGGCTGGAAGAACTCGTTCACCGCGTACAGCATGCCGTCCCGCTCGATCACCTCACGCTCGTGCGCGTAGTAGATCGACGGCAGGGGAATCCGCTCCCGGGCGATGTAGTGCCACACGTCCAACTCCGTCCAGTTGGACAACGGGAACACCCGGATCGACTCCCCCGGGTGGTGCCGCCCGTTGTACAGCGCCCACAGCTCGGGCCGCTGGTTCTTCGGGTCCCACTGGCCGAACTCGTCGCGGAAGCTGAACACCCGCTCCTTGGCCCGGGCCTTCTCCTCGTCCCGGCGGGCGCCGCCGAACAGCGCGTCGAAGCGGTGCTTCTCCACCGCGTCCAGCAGCACCGGGGTCTGGATCCGGTTGCGCATCCCGTCGGCCGACTCCCGCACCATGCCGCTGGCCAGGGCCTCCGGCACGCTGGCCACGATCAGGTGCAGGCCCAGCTCGGTCACGCGCTGGTCCCGGTACTCCAGCACCTCTGGGAAGTTGTGGCCCGTGTCGACGTGCATGACCGGGAAGGGGATGCTGGCCGGGGCGAACGCCTTCTGGGCCAGCCGGAGCATCACGATCGAGTCCTTGCCGCCGGAGAAGAGCAGCACCGGCCGCTCCATCTCCGCGACCACCTCGCGCATCACGAAGATGCTCTCCGCCTCCAGCGCGTCGAGGTGGGAGACCTGGTACGCGGCGGGGGCGGTCATGACACGGGCTCGATTCGCTCGGATCCGCTCATGGATTCCAGACCTTTCCGGTCGGACACGTGAAGAAGAACGTCAGGCTACCCGGAATGCCGCTGCAGCGCTGCAAGCAACCGACTGGCGAGATCCTTGCGGCACACCAGCAGGTCGGGCAGACGAGGATCCGCCTCGTTGTATTTCAGCGCAGATCCGTCGATTCGGGAAGCATGCAAACCGGTGGCTGTGGCCACAGCCACCGGAGCGGCCGAGTCCCACTCGTACTGACCGCCCGCGTGGATGTACGCGTCGACCTCACCGGTCACCACCGCGGCGATCTTCGCCCCCGCCGAGCCCATCGGCACGAGATGCGCGCCGACGTCCTCCGCCAGATCGGTCAGAAAAACGGGCGGACGGCTACGACTGGCCGCCAACCGGGTGGCCCGCCCGCCATCCGAGGTCGCCGCCTCCAACGTCATCGGCGGGTACGCCGGCGGGTGGTCCGTGGCCAGCACCCGGTGCTGCGCCGGCAGCGCCACCGCGCCCGCGACCAGCCCGTGCGGCGCCGGGGCCGTGCGCGCCCAGAGCGCCACGTGCACCGCCCAGTCCGCCCGCCCCTCCTCGGCGAACTCCCGCGTGCCGTCCAGCGGGTCGACGATCCACACCCGGTCCGCGGTCAGCCGGGACACCGTCCCGGCGTTCACCTCCGCCGCCCACGCCAGCCGGGACCCCTCGTCCTCCTCCGAGAGCACCGCGTCACCCGGACGCCACTTCGCCAGCTCCGTCCGGATCAGGTCGTGCGACACCTTGTCCCCGGCCGACCGCAACGCCCCCGGGTCGGCGAACCCCATCTCCGTACGCAGGCCGAGCAGCGCCTGCCCGGCCCGGGCCGCCAGCCAGCGGGCGAACGCGCCGTCGATCATCGGAGGACTACCCACCACTCGCTCCCGTCGCCTCGCCGCGACCGCACCGTCGCCGGTCGCGAAACGCCGAAAAGGCGCAGACTACCCCCGCACGACCCCGATCCGGGTACGCCCCGCCCTGGTCAGCCCCCGTGGTACAGGTTCTGCGTCGGCTCCACGCCCCGGGTGACCACCGACTCCACCACGTCGGCCGCCCGGTCGACCAGGAACTCCAGCTCCTTGCGCTCGGCCGCCGAGAAGTCCGACAGCACGTAGTCCGCCGGATCCTGCCGCCCCGGCGGCCGGCCGATGCCGAACCGCACCCGGACGTAGTCCTTCGTCCCCAGCGACTTCGACATCGACCGCAGGCCGTTGTGCCCGCCCTCGCCGCCGCCGCACTTCGCCCGCAGCACGCCGTAGCCGATGTCCAGCTCGTCGTGGACCGCGATCACCCGCCCCGGCGGCACCTTGTGGAACTGCGCCAGGCCCGCCACCGGACCACCCGACAGGTTCATGTACGTCAGCGGCTTCACCAGCACCAGCTTCGGCCCGCCGAACCCCAGTCGCCCCTCGGCGACCTCCGCCACCGCCCGCTTGTGCCGGCCGAACCGCGCGCCCAGCCGGGCCGCCAGCAGGTCCGCCACCATGAACCCGACGTTGTGCCGGTTGCCCGCGTACTCCCGACCGGGGTTGCCCAGGCCGACCACCAGCCACGGCCCCGCCTCGTCCGTCACGCCACGTCCCTTCCGCTCTCACCGCCGCACCGCCCGCCGGCCATTCTCACCCCGCGCCGCGCGGCGGCTGGCGGCCGTCCCGATACGCCGACAGGCGCCCCCGGACACCGGGAGCGCCTGTCGCACAGATCGCGGACCGATCAGGCCTGGGTCTGCGCCTCGGCCGGGGTCTCCTCGCCCTCGGCCGCGGCGGCCTCGGCACCCTCCGCGGTGGTCTCCTCGCCGACCTCGGCCTCGGCCTCCTCGGCCGCCGCCTCGACCTCGGGCAGGGTGGCCTCGAGCTGCTCGGCCGTCGGGGCGGCGGTCACCGTGGCGACCGGCAGCTCCGGGTCCGCGGCCAGCTCGACGCCGGCCGGCAGCGTGACGTCCGCGGCCGTGACCTGGACACCCGCCTCCGCGCCGTCGATCGAGGCCTCCAGGTGGTCCGGCACGTTCGTGGCCTCGGCGGTCACGGTCAGCGTGGCGTGGTCGTGCACGATCAGGGTGTCCTTGGCGGCCTCACCGGTCAGCTCGACCGGAACCTCGACGGTGACCTTCTCGCCCCGACGGACGAGCAGCAGGTCGATGTGCTCGAAGGTGTCCTTGATCGGGTCCCGCTGGATCGCCTTCGGCAGCGCCAGCACCTGCGTGCCGTCGCTGACCTCGATCGCGAAGAGCTGGTTGGCGCCGCCCTTACGGATCGCGGCGGCGAACTCACGCGCGGGCAGCGCGATGTGCTTGGGCTTCTCGCCGTGGCCGTACAGCACGGCGGGCACCTTGCCGGCCCGGCGGGTACGACGGGCACCACCCTTGCCGAACTCGGTACGGGGCTCGGCGCTGATCTTTACCTCGGACACGGGGAAACTCCTGATGCTTTCGCGCGGCGGCTTGTCGACTGGCGGTGCTGGGGCGAGGGGCTCGCTGGGGGCGCATGCGTCATGAACGACTGCCCGGAGCACCGCGTCGATGACGGCGCCTCCGTGCGGCGCTTTTCAGCGGCCCGCAGGGCACCCTCGCCGTGGCAACCGCACTAGTCTACCCGAGGGCGTAGCGCCCCCGACGGCAGTACCCGCCTCCCCCGCCACCATGGGCCGAAACCCCCGTCCGGCGGCCGGCCACCCCGGCCCGCCGCCGGACGGATCGTCAGCTCAGGCCGCCGAAGAGGGTCGTCACCGACCCGTCGTCGAAGACCTCCCGGATCGCCCGCGCCAGCAGGGGGGCGATCGACAGCACCGTGAGCTTGTCGAGCTGCTTCTCCGGCGGCAGCGGCAGCGTGTTCGTCACCACGACCTCGCTGATGGGGCTGTTCTTCAGCCGCTCCGTCGCCGGGTCCGACAGCAGCGCGTGGGTCGCCGCCACCACGATCTCCGCCGCCCCGGCCTCCTTGAGGATGTCCGCGGCCTTCGCGATCGTGCCACCGGTGTCGATCATGTCGTCCACGATGAGGCACACCCGGCCCTCGACCTCACCGACCACACGGTTCGCCACCACCTGGTTCGGCTTGAGCGGGTCCCGGGTCTTGTGGATGAACGCCAGCGGGCACCCGCCCAGCCGGTCCGTCCACCGCTCCGCCACCCGCACCCGGCCCGAGTCCGGCGCCACCACCGTCATCGGCCGGCCGGCGAACCTGCGCTCCACGTACTCGGCCAGCACGTCCATCGCGAACAGGTGGTCCACCGGGCCGTCGAAGAAACCCTGGATCTGCGCGGTGTGCAGGTCCACCGTCAGAATGCGGTTCGCGCCGGCCGTCTTCAGCAGGTCGGCCACCAGCCGCGCCGAGATCGGCTCCCGGCCGCGGTGCTTCTTGTCCTGCCGCGCGTACGGGTAGAACGGCAGGACGACCGTGATCCGCTTCGCCGACCCGCGCTTCAGCGCGTCGATCATGATCAGGGTCTCCATGACCCACGTGTTGACCCCGTGCGTGACCGACTGCACCACGAAGGCGTCCGAGCCGCGCACCGAGTCCTTGTACCGTACGAAGATCTCGCCGTTGGCGAACTCGTACGCGTCGGTGGGCGTCGGCGCGACGCCGAGCACCTCACCGATCTCCTTGGCCAACTCCGGAAAGCCACGCCCGGAGAAGAGCATCAGGCTCTTGCGGTTTTCGGCGACGATGCTGCCCATGGGCCCGTCTGCTCCCGTTGGTCGGTGATACCCGGCTGCGGTGTGGGCCGGGACTATTCGGTTGCAGTATCTCCCCTGCCCGAGGGCCGTCCCACCGCCTCGGCACCCCCGTGGATTGCCTCACTGTCCCTTGCGGCTCACCCGTCAGCCGACGCATCCTCCGCCGCTTCCGCCGCAGCCTGCCGGGCCCGCTCGGCCGCCTCCGCCGACGCCGTGCCAGCCCGCCGCAGGGACACCCAATCCTCGATGCTCCGCTGCGGCGCGCGGGTCACCCCGAGCGCCCCCGGCGGCACGTCCTCGGTGATCGCGCTGCCCGCCGCGACGTACGCGCCCGCCCCCACCTCGACCGGGGCGATCAGCGTCGTGTCGCAGCCCACGAACGCCGCCTCCCCGACCGTCGTGCGGTGCTTGTTCACCCCGTCGTAGTTCACGAAGATCGTCGCCGCGCCGATGTTGGCCTTCGGCCCGATCGTCGCGTCCCCCACGTACGACAGGTGTGGCACCTTCGCGCCCGCGCCGACCTCGGAGTTCTTCACCTCGACGAACGTGCCCACCTTCGCCTTCTCGGCCAGCTTCGCCGCCGGCCGCAGGTACGCGTACGGCCCGACGCTCGCCCCCGGGCCCACCTCGGCGCCGACGGCGTGGCTGCGCAGCACGGTCGCCCCGGGGCCGACCACCGTGTCGATCAGCGTCACGTCGGGGCCGACCACCGCCTGCGCCCCGACCACCGTGCCGCCCCGCAGCTGGGTGTTCTGGTCGATCACCGCGTCCCGGTCCACCGCGACCGTCACGTCGATCCAGGTCGTCTCCGGATCCAGGATGCTGACCCCGGTGCGCATCCAGGCCTCGTTGACCCGGTCGCGCAGCAGCCGGCGCAGCGCCGCCAACTCCACCCGGTCGTTGCAGCCGAGCGTCTCGGCGTGGTCGGCGGCCACGTGCACCGCCACCGGCTCCCCCGCGGAGCCGAGCAGCCCGAAGACGTCGGTCAGGTACTCCTCGCCCTGGTCGTTGTCCGTGGAGAGCTTGCCCAGCGCGTCCCGCAGCCGCGCCCCGTCGAACGCGTAGATGCCCGCGTTGATCTCCCGCGACGCCCGCTGCTCCGGCGTCGCGTCGCGCTCCTCGACGATCTGCTCCAGCCGGCCCGCGGCGTCCCGGACGATCCGGCCCAGCCCGGTCGGGTCGGGCACCTCGGCGGCCAGCACCGTGGCCGCCGCCCCCGCGTCCTCGTGCGCCGCCACGAGCGCGGCGACCGTCTCGGCGCGCAGCAGTGGCACGTCGCCGTTGAGCACGACCACCGTCCCGGCGGCCTCCGGCACGGCGTCCAGCGCGATCCGGACCGCGTGGCCGGTGCCCAACTGCTCGGCCTGGAGCACCGGGGTGGCGTCCGGGGCGATCTCGGCCAGGTGCGCCCGTACCTGGTCGGCACCGTGCCCGACGACGACCACCGTCCGGTCGGCGGCGAGCGGCGCGGCGGCGGCGAGCACGTGGCCGACGAGTGTCCGGCCGAGCAGCGGATGCAGCACCTTGGGCAGCGCCGACTTCATCCGCTTGCCCTCCCCGGCGGCGAGCACGACGACGGTACGGAGGTGGGGCTGGGACACGACGTGGCTCCCGTCGGGAAGGCGACAGTCTCGCGGCCATGCTAACCACGCAATGGCTGCAATCCGCATCCGGCCAGACAAATGCCGGCATTGGACCGGCGGAGAAACGCGAGCTGGGGTGCCTGGATTCGAACCAGGAGCTCAAGGCTCCAAAGGCCTGCGGGTTGCCGTTACCCCACACCCCATCGCCCGCCCAGCGTAGCGGCACATCGATCTAGCCCGGCACACCGCCTGCCGCCCGGAACAATTCCGTGATCATACCTTCGATCCGCCAGTAGAGCTCGCGGCTGCGAGGCACGCTGATCACCAGGCACCCGTGGTAGTCATCGCCGGTGTTCCGGCGGACCGTCGTCGGGTTGTGCTTCTTGAGCACCGACCGCCCGAACCGCGTCGCCGGCAGGCCCAGCCGATCCGCCCACCACTGCGCCGCCGCGGCGGCGTCGGCAGACTCGTGGATGCTGACCCGATAGGCCGGCACCTCGCGCCCGACTCCGCACGTCTCGAGAAAACGGAGGAACAGCGCCAGTAGCCCCGGGTCGCTGTTGATGAACTGAAGGCGGTCCTGGGGACGCCACGGCTTGGACTTGGCGCCCTCGCACCAGTAGATGGCCGCTCCGAGGAGCAGGACGTCCCGACGGTCGAGCGACCCCACCACCTCCCCGGCGCGCCGCCGCTCGTCCGCCCGCGCCTCCTCCCGCGCCTGCCGGTGCACCGCCCACCGGGCGTCCGTCATCACCTTCGCGTGGGCTCGGCGCCGCGTCGCCGTGTCCTCGTCCGGATCGAGGGGCAGGTGTTTCACCCACTGGTACGCGGTCGACTTCGCCACCCCGAGCCGGCGGGCGATGTCGTTGACCGAGCAACCCTGGCCCCGCAGCTCCACCGCCTCGGCGCGCAGGTCGTCCCTGGCGTTGGGGCGCCGGGTCCGCTCCGGCGGCGGCACCCCACGCAGCATTTCCCGCACCCGGTTGCGCCCGAGGCCGGTGCGGGCCCGGATCTCGTGCACCGAGAGTTGCTCGACCGTGCGCAGTCGGCGGACCTCGGCCGCCTGGGAGTCGTCCACGTCGGCAGGTTAGGACGCCCGTACGACGGTTAAGGGATTCGCGTACGGGACTGTCCCGTGCGTTCTACGAGACCGTAAGTTACGGTGACGTAAGCGTAGGTTCGTTTGCTCAAGCTGTCCCGCTGCGAGGTGCCATGTCGACCGCCGTACTCGACCCCCGTCCCTCCGGTCCCAAGCCACTCACCCAGGGCCCGCAGTCCGCCGGCATCCTGGTCGCCCTCTGGGCGTTCGTGGTCGTCCCGTTCCTGGCGCTCGTGGCCGCCGTACCGGTCGCCTGGGGCGGCTGGCTGAGCTGGACGGACCTGGCGGTGGCGGCGTTCTGGTACGTCCTCTCCGGGCTCGGCATCACCATCGGCTACCACCGCTACTTCACCCACGGGTCGTTCAAGGCCCGCCCCTGGCTGCGGGTGGCGCTCGCGGTGGCGGGTTCGTTCGCGGTGCAGGGCGAGATCATCCAGTGGGTCGCCGACCACCGGCGGCACCACGCGTTCTCGGACCTGGAGGGCGATCCGCACTCACCGTGGCGGTTCGGCGAGAGCGTCGGGGGGCTGGCGAAGGGGCTGTTCCACGCGCACGTCGGCTGGCTGTTCGGCCGCGAGCTGTCCAACCGGGAGCGGTTCGCCCCGGACCTGCTCGCCGACCGGGCGACCCGCCGGGTGGACAAGCTCTTCCCCCTGCTGGTGGTGGTCTCGGTGCTCGGCCCGGCCCTGATGGGCGGCCTGCTCACCTGGTCCTGGCAGGGCGCGCTGACCGCCCTGTTCTGGGGCGGCCTGGTCCGCATCGCGCTGCTGCACCACGTGACCTGGTCGATCAACTCGGTGTGCCACGTCTACGGCGAGCGTCCGTTCGCGATGCGGCAGGGCGACCGGGCGTCCAACTTCTGGCCGCTGGCGCTCCTGTCCTTCGGCGAGAGCTGGCACAACCTGCACCACGCCGACCCGACCAGCGCCCGGCACGGGGTGCTGCGCGGGCAGGTCGACATCTCGGCGCGGGTGATCTGGCTGTTGGAGAAGACCGGCGCGGCGTGGGCGGTGCGCTGGCCGAAGCCGGAGCGCCTGGCGGCCAAGCTGGCGAGGACGGCCCGAACGGACGGCGCCGGGGCGACGGCGCGGACCGCGGGTCGGTAAAGCGGTCAGTGGGATCGGCGGGCGCCTGGCAGGATGGCCGGGTGACCGAGCGGAGCGGCGGCGGGCGGACGGCCCGCACGGACGCGGGTACGGTCGGACGCGGCGCGTCGCCGTGGCGGAGACAGCCGGGGCGGCGGCGTGAGCAGCGGAGGCCCCATTCCACGACAGGGCGTCACCGAGCGCCGGCGAGGTGACGACATGGCAGATGTTCAGGTCGGTGACGGCAGCGGCGGCCGGCGGCGTGCGGTGCCGGCGCCCGCGGGCAAGCCCACGTCCCGGGTGCGGATGTCGGCCGCGCAGCGGCGGGAGCAGTTGATCTCGATCGGCCGGCAGCTCTTCGCGGAGCGCGGCTTCGACGCGACCTCGATCGAGGAGGTGGCGGCGCGGGCGAAGGTCTCCAAGCCGGTGGTCTACGAGCACTTCGGCGGCAAGGAGGGGCTCTATGCGGTGGTGGTGGACCGGGAGGTCCGGGCGCTGCTGGACCGGATCACCACGGCGCTGACCGCCGGCCATCCCCGCGAGCTGCTGGAGCAGGCCGCGATGGCCCTGCTCGGGTACATCGAGGAGGAGACGAGCGGTTTCCGGGTGCTGGTCCGGGAGTCGCCGCTGATGTCGGCGACGGGCAACTTCAGCAGCGTGATGAACGACGTCGCGCACCAGGTCGAGCACATCCTCGGCGCGGAGTTCAAGACCCGGGGGTACGACCCGAAGCTGGCCGAGCTCTACTCGCAGGCGCTGGTGGGCATGGTGGCGTTGACGGGGCGTTGGTGGCTGGAGGTGCGCAAGCCGCGCAAGGAGACGGTGGCCGCGCACCTGGTCAACCTGGCCTGGCACGGGTTGTCGCACCTGGAGCCGAAGCCGACCCTGGTGACGACCGGGGGCCGCTGACGGCCCACCCGACTCGATGTCGGCGACATGGCGGCATCCGGAGCCCTCGGACACCCCCATGTCGCCGACATCGGGGGGCATCACCCGACCCGGGACGACCGAGCCTCGGCGTGGGCGTGGGCGTGGTCGGTCGGGCCGACCTTGTCGTAGAGGCCGGTGGCGAGCAGCACCAGGCCGAACAGCATCGACACGATGACCGTGGACATCGAGAAGTTGAGGAAGTTCGCGGAGGTCTGCAGCACGGTCATCATCAGGATCGCGGTGACCAGGAAGACGACGCCGGCGGTCAGGTTCATGTAGTGGCCAAGGTTGCTGCGCCGGGTCGCGCCGATCAGCAGCACGGCGCCGAAGACCACGGAGACCAGCGCGAACGCGAGGTTGGTACGCAGGCCGAGGACCCAGTCGCTGCCCCGGCCGAACAGCCCGTCGCCCCAGGTCACGACAGTTCCCCACACGCCGAAGAGCAGGATGTACAGCCCGATGAGCCCGGACAGGGCCCGGTAGAACGGGCGCGCCGGATGGTTGACCGGAAAGTGCGCCATGACCCCTCCGTCCGGATGCGACCGATCCCGACGATTGTCACCCGTGTCGCCCCGGCCCGTCCCCGGAAACGCCGAAGGCCCGGCCGAAGCCGGGCCACCGACAACCGTGTGACGTCTGATTGTTCCCCACCGCCTGGCCGCAAGGGCACGGCGACCGGAACCACCGAGGTGTGTGCCGGAGGCCGGCCCGCGCAGGGATCAAGCCTGACCGCCCGGAGCGGGCCGGCCTCCGGCACACACCCGGCGCGGCGATCAGAGCACCAGCCGGGCCTTCTGCCAGGCCTCCTTCTCCTCGTCCGTGCCGACCTTGCCGTACATGCCGACCATGAGCAGCACCAGGGAGAGCGTGAGGACCACGATGTCGGTGGCCATGGTGAAGTTGAAGATGTTGGCGTCGGTCTGGAGGAAGGCCAGCTCGGCCAGGCCGAGGACCATCAGCGCGTACGCCAGCCACTGGTTGACGGCGACGTCGACGTTGCGGCCGATCGCGGTGCTGGCCAGGATCAGCAGCCCGAGCACGACGCTCAGCAGCGAGTATCCGAGGTTGGTCCCCTGACCGAGCACCTTGGTGTCGTCCTGCGCGAGGAAGTCGCCGCCGGCGCTGGCGATGATGCCGAGCACTCCGAAGACCACGAAGTACAGACCAACGAGCCCGCCGATCGCCCGGTAGACCGGCCGCGCGGGGTGGTTGACGGGGGTGTGGGAGGCCATGTCTGCGTCTCCAAGACCGTTCGGGTGTGGGGTCGCCTGCGATTGTCCCGCACGGCCGGCTGTGACGCCGCACACCCCCCGCCCACCGGTCAGCTCGCGGGGACCTGGTCGGCGAGGGCCAGCCAGGCCTCCTCGGCCTGTTCCCGTTCGGCCCGTACGTCCTTGAGCTGGGCGTCCAGCTCGGCGACCCGGGCGTAGTCGGTGGCGTTGGCGGCGAGCTGGTCGAGCAGCTCCGCCTCCTTCTGCTCCAGCTTGCCGACCTGGCGTTCCAGCCGGGCGAGTTCCTTCTTCGCCTGCCGGGCCTCGGCGGCGGACATGCCGGTAGGGGCCGGGGCGGCGGGCGCCTCGGCGACGACCGGGGCGGCGGCGGGTTCCCGCTGCGCGGCGCGGGCGAGGTACTCGTCGACGCCGCCGGGCAGGTGTACGAGCCGACCGTCGCCGAACATCCCGTACACGGAGTCGGTGACCCGCTCGACGAGGTACCGGTCGTGGCTGGCCACGACGATCGTGCCGGGCCACGAGTCGAGCAGGTCCTCCAGCGCGGCGAGCGTGTCGGTGTCGAGGTCGTTGGTGGGCTCGTCCAGCAGGAGCACGTTGGGCTCGCCGGCGAGCAGCCGCAGCATCTGCAGGCGGCGGCGCTCCCCACCGGACAGGTCGCTGACCGGCGTCCAGAGCCGGCGGTCGTCGAAGCCGAAGACCTCGGCGAGCTGGGCGGCGGAGACCTCCCGGTCGCCGAGCTGCACCCGCCGGGCGACCTCCTCGACGGCTTCGAGGACGCGCAGGTGCCCGGGCAGCTCGGCCAGCTCCTGGGAGAGGAACGCCGGCCGCACGGTGGAGCCGGTGGCGAACCGCCCGCCGTCGGGCCGGGTGACGCCGGCCAGCATCCGCAGCAGGGTCGTCTTGCCGGCCCCGTTGCGGCCGAGGACGGCGATCCGGTCGCCGGGGCCGACCTGCCAGGTGACGTCGTGCAGGATCTCCTTCGGTCCGGCGTGCAGCCGGACGTGCTCCAGGTCGTACACCTGCTTGCCGAGCCGGGCGGTGGCGAGCCGTTGCAGCGACATGGTGTCGCGCGGCGGCGGGACGTCGGCGATGAGCGCGTTGGCGGCCTCGATCCGGAACCGGGGCTTGGAGGTCCGGGCGGGCGCGCCGCGGCGCAGCCAGGCGATCTCCTTGCGGAGCAGGTTCTGCCGGCGGGCCTCGGTGGCCGCGGCGACCCGCTCCCGCTCGGCGCGCGCCAGGGTCCAGGCGGCGAAGCCGCCCTCGTAGGCGCGGACGGTCTGGTCGGCGACCTCCCAGGTGGCGGTGCAGACCGCATCGAGGAACCAGCGGTCGTGGGTGACCACGACGAGGGCGCCGCGGCGGCCGACGAGGTGCCGGGCCAGCCAGTCGACGCCGCCGACGTCGAGGTGGTTGGTGGGCTCGTCGAGGATGAGCAGGTCGGAGTCGCGGACCAGCAGCGCGGCGAGGGCCACCCGGCGGCGCTCGCCGCCGGACATCGGGCCGACGGGCGCGTCGAGGCCCAGGTACGGCATGCCGAGGCCGTCGAGGATGGCCCGGACCCCGGCCTGGCCGGCCCACTCGTGCTCGGCGCCCATGCTCTGGTCGAGCCAGGCGGTGCCGAGCACGACGTCGCGGACGGTGGCGTCGGGGGCGAGCGTCAGCGCCTGCGGCAGCCAGGCGACGCGCAGGTCGCGCCGGTGGGTGACCCGGCCGTCGTCGGGCTCCTCGATGCGGGTGAGCAGCCGCAGCAGGGTGGACTTGCCGGCGCCGTTGAGGCCGACGACGCCGACCCGGTCGGCGTCGTCGAGGCCGAGCGAGACGTCGGTGAGCAGCGGCCCCGCCGCGCCGTACCCCTTGGACACCCGGTCCAGGTTGACGATGTTGGCCACTACCCCCACCTTCCATGATCAAGGCGTCCCGGTGCCGGGGGGCACCTGGGGACGCCTGGGTTACCAGGGTACGCGGACGCGCCGCCGCGCGGCTGCGGCGAGCCGGGCGGCGGGCGGCTCAGCCGATCCGGGCCCCGGCCACCGGGCCGTGGGCGGTGCGCGCCTCCCGGCACACCCCGGCGGCCTCCAGTTCGGCGGCGATCCGCGCGGCGTCGGCGGCGTCGGCGGCGAGGAAGACGCACGTCGGGCCGGAGCCGGAGACGATCCCGGCGAGCGCCCCGGCGGCCTCGCCGGCCTTCAGGGTGGCGGCCAGGGACGGGCGCATGGCCAGCGCGGCGTCCTGGAGGTCGTTGCCGAGGGCCGCGGCGAGCACCCGGGGGTCGCGCTGGCGCAGGGCGGCGAGCAGCGCGTCCGTGCTGCCCAGCGGCGGGCCGGCCGCGCCGGCGGCGCGGAGCCGGTCCAGTTCCCGGTACGCGGCGGGGGTGGACAGCCCCCCGTCGGCGACGGCGACCACCCAGTGCCAGGAGGTGGGGCGGGCCAGCACCGGGCTGACCGTCTCGCCCCGGCCGGTGCCGAGGGCCGTGCCGCCGTGGATCAGGAACGGCACGTCGGAGCCGAGGTCGGCGGCGATCCCGGCCAGCTCGTCGCGGGACAGCCCGGTGCCCCAGAGCGCGTCGCAGGCGACCAGGGCGGCGGCCGCGTCGGCGCTGCCGCCGGCCAGCCCGCCGGCGAGCGGGATCTGCTTGCGCAGGTGCAGCCGGGCGTGCGGCGGGACGCCCGCGTACCGGGCGAGGGCGTGGGCGGCCCGGATCACCAGGTTGGTGTCGTCCAGGGCCAGCTCTCCGGCGCCCTCCCCCTCCATGGTGAGGGTGAGGGTGTCGCCCCGGCGGGCGGTCAGCTCGTCGTGGATCGAGATCGCGTGGTAGACGGTGTTCAGCTCGTGGTAGCCGTCCCGGCGCAGTGGGCCCACCCCGAGGTGCAGGTTGACCTTGGCGGGCACCCGCACCCGCACCGGCCCGCTGGCGCCGCGCCGCTGCTGGTCGTCCTCGCCGTTCGGTCGCCAGGCCTCGGTCACGGGGCGATGTCCCGCGGGCGCAGGCGGATGTCGAACGGCTTCTCCACGGTCGGCTCCTCGGCGGGGTCGGCGACCGGCCCGTGCCGGCCGTCGACCAGGTCGTACGCGTACAGGGGTGCGGGCACGGCGCCAGCCTACTGCGCGGCCGGCGTACCGGCCGGGGCCGACGCGGCGACGGCGGCGAACTGCTCGACGGTCAGCGACTCGCCGCGGGCGCCGGGGTCGACGCCGGCGGCGGTGAGCGCGGCGGCGGCCCGGTCCGCCCCGCCGGCCCAGCCGGCCAGCGCGGCCCGCAGGGTCTTGCGGCGCTGCGCGAACGCGGCGTCGACCACGGCGAAGACCCGCTCCCGGGGTACGTCGGGCCGGGGCGGCTCGCGGTGGGTGAAGGCGACCAGCCCGGAGTCGACGTTCGGCACCGGCCAGAAGACGTTCGGGGGCACCCGGCCGGCGGGACGGGCGTGGGCGTACCAGGCGAGCTTGACCGAGGGGACGCCGTAGACCTTGGAGCCGGGGCCGGCGACCAGCCGGTCGGCGACCTCCTTCTGCACCATCACCAGGCCGTGCCGCAGCGTGGGCAGCTCGGCGAGCAGGTGCAGCACCACCGGCACGGCCACGTTGTACGGCAGGTTCGCCACCAGCGCGGTCGGCGCCGGGTCGGCCAGCTCGGCGGCGCCGACCCGCAGCGCGTCGGCCCGGTGCACGGTGAGCCGGGCGGCGTCCGGGCCGGCGAACCGGGCGGCGGTCTCCGGCAGCGCGGCGGCCAGCGTCGGGTCGACCTCCACGGCGTGCACGTGCGCGGCGACCGGCAGCAGCGCCAGGGTGAGCGAGCCGAGGCCGGGCCCGACCTCCAGGGCGACGTCGTCGGGGGCCAGCCCGGCGGCGGTGACGATCCGGCGCACCGTGTTCGGGTCGTGCACGAAGTTCTGGCCGAGCTTCTTGGTGGGGTTCACGCCGAGGCGCGCGGCGAGGTCCCGGATCTCCGCCGGGCCGAGCAGGCCGGTCACGGCGTCACCACGGGCCGAAGGCGCGCTCGCCGTTGGCCGACAGCGCGGCGCACAGCTCGTCCAGGTCCGCGCCGGTGGTCGCGGCCAGCGCCCGGACGGTGAGCGGGACCAGGTACGACGCGTTGGGCCGCCCCCGGTGCGGGGTCGGCGTGAGGTACGGGGCGTCGGTCTCCACCAGCAGCTGGTCCAGCGGGGTGAGCGCGGCGGCCTCGCGCAGCGCCCCGGCGCTGGCGAAGGTGACCGTGCCGGCGAAGCTGAGCAGGTAGCCCCGGCGGACGCACTCGGCGGCGAACTCGGCGTCGCCGGAGAAGCAGTGCAGCACGACGGTGTCCGGCGCCCCCTCGTCGTCGAGGACGCGCAGCACGTCGGCGTGGGCCTCCCGGTCGTGGATGACCAGCGCCCTGCCGTACCGCTTGGCGATGGCGACGTGCGCCCGGAAGCTCTCCTCCTGGGCGGCCCGGCCCTCGTCGCCGGTGCGGAAGAAGTCCATCCCGGTCTCGCCGACGCCCCGGACCCGGTCCCGCACGGCGAGCGCCTCGATCTCGCGCAGCGCCTCGTCCAGGTCGGCGAGCCGGGGCGCCTCGTTGGGGTGCAGCGCGACGGTGGCCAGGACCGCCGGGTGGCGGTCGGCGGTGTCGGCGCTCCACCGGGACGACGCCACGTCGACGCCGACCTGGACCAGCCGGTCCACCCCGACCTCGGCGGCCACCGCGATCGCCGCCGCGACCGGGTCGTCGGCGACGGCGTTCCCGCCCGCGCCGCCGGCGGGGGCGCCGGCCTCGGTGACGGTGATGTCCAGGTGGGTGTGGCTGTCGGGTACGGGGCTGGGCAGCGGGTCGGGGGCGGGCGGGAACTCGCCGGCCCGCCGGGCGGCCCGCTGCCGGCGGGGCTCAGTCGACTCGGTCATCGCCGCCAGCATCACACACCGCCGGTCCGACCCGGTCCGCCACCCGGCGTTCCCGGCTCGCGCCGCCCGGCCCGGCCGCTGACCAGCGCCTTCTCACCGGGCCGTCACGCCACGTTCACCTGGCCGCCACCGGGGCCGCCTAGCGTCGCCGGGGTGAGCGTCGCGCCCGAGGTCAGCGGAGCC
Organism: Micromonospora sp. B11E3; assembly: GCF_039871625.1. NCBI lineage: Bacteria > Bacillati > Actinomycetota > Actinomycetes > Micromonosporales > Micromonosporaceae > Micromonospora > Micromonospora sp. B11E3. Next base: position 228,128 of record NZ_JBDPMC010000001.1, read on the forward strand.
GCCGAGGAACGCGGCGGGCTGCGCGTGGCGTACGGCGGGGCCGTGTACCCGGCCGAGGAGATCGCCCGCGGTGCGGCGTACGAGCTGTTCAGCGCCCAGGAGGCGGCCGGCTTCGAGTGGGCGCCCCGGCCGGGGGTGGCGCTGCCCTGGCGGCGGTTCACGCACGCCAGCGAGGTCGACGCGGTGCTCGGGGCGGCGGGGCCGGCCGGGGAGGCGGAGGCGCCGCTGCTGGTGCCGCTGCACCGCGAGCGGGGATGGGCGCAGGTGCACCGGCTCAGCCAGCAGCCGGCGGCGGCGGCGGACCCGACGCTGGCGGCGGTCCGCGCGTCGGCGGTGATCCGCCGGGGCACCCGGATGGTGAAGGTGCTCTCCGCCCGGCAGCTCGCCGGGTACGCCCGGGGCCGGCTGCCGTACGGCTTCTGCCACCGGGAGCACGACGTGGCCCACCTGCGTACGCCGGAGGCCCTCGCGGTGCTGCGCAGCGACGCGCCGGACGGGCGGGCAGACCTCGACGTGGTGTACGCGCTACGCTGGCGGGCCGCCGACCCGGCCGACTACGCCCAGCCGGTGGGGACGGCGTACCGGGGCCTGACCGCGCTGCCGCCCCGGGACCGGCTCGGCCCGCCGGTGCTGGGCACGGGGTTCGTGCCGAGCGAGGCGCAGCTGATCCCGGAGTTCGTCACCCGGGACTTCGCCGACCTGCCGATGCCGGCGAACGCCACGCTGGTCGCCTACCCGGCGTCGGGGGTGGAGGTGGTCCTCTACCGCTACGAGGCCGAGCAGCGGGGCTGGCTGCGGATGGTCGGCCCGCAGTGGCGCCACCTGCTGGCGGGGGTGCCGGGGCTGCCGCCGGACCAGGAGTACCTGCCGACCGGGGAGGCGGCCCGCTCGACCCGGTTGGTCGGCGGGTACGCCGGGGCCGTGTACGAGGCGGTGGCGGACCTGCCCGGCGGGTTCCGGGTGCTGGCGATGACCCGGGCGGCGCGGTTCCCGGTCGACGCCGTGGCCCGCCGGCTGCGGCACGCGGGCTGGCGGGGCGTGCCCTGCCTGGTGCTGCGGGAGGAGGCCGACTGGCTGCGGCTGCGGCTGACCCGGCCGGACCCGGACGCGGTGGCCGTGACCGGGGCGCAGTGCCAGGAACGGGGCGTCTACGAGGTGTGGGCCCCGGCGTCCGAGGTGACCGACGACCGGGTGGTGGACGTGCCGTACCCGCTGTGACGCCCCCGCAGACGGCGGGCCGCGGCCGGGCGACGCCACAGGAGGGGCGACGCGGCAGGAGGGGCGACGCGGCAGGACGGTGGGCCGCAGCCGCGGCGGGCATAACGGCGGGTGGGTCGGGAATGCGCGGGCCGTCCGACGACCCTTGCCCGGATCTCAGGAGACGCGCATGCCCTTCATCACCGTCGGCGCGGAGAACACCGCGCCCATTGACCTGTACTACGAGGACCACGGCGCGGGTCAGCCGGTGGTGCTGATCCACGGCTTCCCGTTCAGCACGGCGACCTGGGAGAAACAGGTGGGGGCGCTGCTCGCCGCCGGCTATCGGACGATCACCTACGACCGGCGGGGCTTCGGCAACTCCAGCCAGCCGGCGGCCGGGTACGACTACGACACGTTCGCCGCCGACCTGGACGTCCTGCTGACGGAGCTGGACCTGCGGGACGTCGTCCTGGTCGGCCACTCGATGGGCACCGGCGAGGTGGTCCGCTACATCGGCGTGTACGGGTCGAGCCGGGTGAACCGGGCGGTGCTGCTCAGCCCCCTGGAGCCGTTCCTGCTGAAGACGGAGGACAACCCGGAGGGGGTGGACCGGAGTCTGTTCGACGGCTTCCAGCAGGCGATCATCGCCGACCGGTTCGCGTTCCTCACCACGTTCTGCGACGCGTTCTTCAACCATCAGGACGACAAGGGCAGGATGGTCAGCGAGGAGGCGTACCGGGCGCACTGGAACATCGGGGCCCGGGCGTCGGGCATCGCCACGTTGCAGTGCGTGGACGCCTGGCTGACCGACTTCCGCGGCGACCTGCCCCGGATCGACGTACCGACGCTGATCGTGCAGGGCGACCAGGACAAGGTGCTGCCGATCGGGGCGACCGGGCAGCGGTTGCAGCCGATGCTGCCGAACAGCCGGTTGATCACGCTGCAGGGTGCGCCGCACGGCATTCCGTGGACCCACGCCGACGACGTGAACCGGGCGATCCTGGAGTTCGCCGCCACGCCCGCGATGGCCCGGGCCTGAGGCGCCCGTCCCGGCCGAGGCGTACCGCCGGCGCCGCCTCCCCTCGCGGGGGCGGCGCCGGCGTCGCGTGCGGGCGTCGCGGCGGGCCGTCAGCCGGCGAGCCGGGCCAGCTCCTCGTCGACGATCGACGGGTCGAGCTTGCGGAAGACCGGCTTCGGCGCCGCGAGGGGCCGGCCCACCTCCAGCGGTACGGACTCCCAGCGCGCCCCGACCGTGTAGTCCCCGGTCAGCACCGGGTACGCCGGCCCGCCGTCGAGGTCCTCGACCTCCTCGATCACCGGCATCGGCGCGTGCACGCCGGTGCCGCCGAGCAGCTCGTGGATCTTCTGCGCGGAGTGCGGCAGGAACGGGGTGAGCAGGGTGTTCGCGTCGCTGACCACCTGGAGGGCGACGTGCAGGATCGTCCCCATCCGGGGCTTGTCCGCCTCGTCCTTGAGCTTCCAGGGGGCCTGCTCGGAGAGGTACCTGTTGGCCTCCGCGACGACCCGCATCGCCTCGCCGATCGCCTGCTTCTGCCGGTGCCTGGCGATCAGGTCGCCGACGGTGGCGAAGCCGGCCCGGGCGGTGGCGAGCAGCGCCTCGTCGGCCTCGGTGAGCCCGGCCGGGTCGACCGACGGGACGGCCCCGAAGTTCTTCGCCGCCATCGAGATGGACCGGTTGACCAGGTTGCCCCAGCCGGCGACCAGCTCGTCGTTGTTGCGGCGGAGGAACTCCGCCCAGGTGAAGTCGGTGTCGTTGCTCTCCGGGCCGGCCACGGCGATGAAGTAGCGCAGCGCGTCGGCGTCGTACCGCTCCAGGAAGTCCCGGACGTAGATGACGACCTTGCGGGACGAGGAGAACTTGCGCCCCTCCATCGTCAGGTACTCGCTGGAGACGACCTCGGTGGGCAGGTTGAGCCGGCCCAGCCGGCCCGGCTCGCCGTCGCGCGCGCCCTCGCCCGAGTACCCGCCGAGCAGCGCCGGCCAGATCACCGAGTGGAAGACGATGTTGTCCTTGCCCATGAAGTAGTAGCCGCGGGCGTCCTTCCCCTGCCCGTCGGCAGACCACCACTTCCGCCAGGCGTCGGGGTCGCCGGAGCGGCGGGCCCACTCGATGGACGCCGACAGGTAGCCGATCACCGCGTCGAACCAGACGTAGATGCGCTTGTCCGGCCGGTCCCGCCAGCCCTCCAGGGGGATCGGCACGCCCCACTCCAGGTCCCGGGTGATGGCCCGGGGCTGGAGGTCGTCGAGCAGGTTCTTCGAGAAGCGCAGGACGTTCGGCCGCCAGCCCTCCCGGGTGTCCAGCCACTGCCGCAGCGCGTCGGCCAGGGCCGGCAGGTCGAGGAAGAAGTGCTCGGTCTCGACGAACTCCGGCGTCTCACCGTTGATCTTCGACTTGGGGTTGATCAGGTCGACGGGGTCGAGCTGGTTGCCGCAGTTGTCGCACTGGTCGCCGCGCGCGCTGTCGTACCCGCAGATGGGGCAGGTGCCCTCGATGTAGCGGTCGGGCAGGGTCCGGCCGGTCGACGGGGAGATCGCCCCGACGGTGACCTTCGGCACGATGTAGCCGTTGCGGTGCAGCCCCTCGAACAGCTCCTGCACGACCGCGTAGTGGTTGCGGGTGGTGGTGCGGGTGAACAGGTCGTACGACAGCCCCAGCGCCCGCAGGTCCTCCGCGATCACCCGGTTGTACCGGTCGGCCAGCTCGCGCGGGGTGACCCCCTCGGCGTCGGCCTGCACCTGGATCGGGGTGCCGTGCTCGTCCGTGCCGGAGACCATGAGCACGTCGTGGCCGGCCATCCGCATGTACCGGGCGAAGACGTCGGAGGGAACGCCGAATCCGGATACATGGCCGATGTGGCGCGGGCCGTTGGCGTACGGCCAGGCTACCGCCGCGAGAACGTGACTCATGACCAGCAAGCCTAGTGACCACGGCCGGCAACCCGCGAACCAACCGGCCGGCGGGGCCTGACCCGGCTTCGGGCATACCGCCCGAAGAAGCCCACTCGCCATCGACGGCCGTGCCGGCTTCGGCGTCGGCGTGCGCCAACGGACACCTCCGCGGCCTAGGATCGTCAGGTGAGCAGTGCGTCGACAGCGCGAAGCGCCAGCGCGGGCCGGATGGAGTCGGAGCACCCCGGACCGGCCGGCGGCGACGCCACGGCTCTCCCCTCCAGCGGCGGCGGCCTTCCCGCCGTCGTCCGGCGGCGGCTCGCCACCGTCGACGCCCGGCTCGACGTCAACTCGTGGCTGGCCACCGCCGTGGTGGTGGCCATCGCGGCGATCCTGCGCCTGGTCGGAGTCAGCGGCCCGAAGGGCAAGATCTTCGACGAGATCTACTACGCCCGGGACGCCTGGGGGCTGGTCGACAAGGGCGTCGAGTGGAACTACAAGGACAACGGCCCGTCGTACGTGGTGCACCCGCCGCTGGGCAAGTGGCTGATCGGGCTCGGCGAGTGGGCCTTCGGCTACCAGGACGCGGAGTTGAAGATCTCCGTGCCGGGGCACCTGACGACCACCGCCCCCGAGTTCGGCTGGCGTATCTCGGCGGCCGTCGCCGGCGTCCTGTCGGTGCTGCTGCTGGTGCGCATCGGCCGCCGGCTGTTCCGGTCCACCGCGCTCGGCTGCGCCGCCGGCCTGCTGCTCGCCCTGGACGGCTTCCACCTGGTGCTCTCCCGCACCGCGCTGCTCGACATCTTCCTGCTGCTGTTCGTCCTGGCGGCGTTCGGCGCCCTGGTGCTCGACCGGGACGCCCGGCGGCGGCGGTGGGCCCGGGCGTTGGAGGCGGGCCTCGACCCCGCCCTCCCCGGGCGGGCCGGCCGCCCCACCGGTGGCTGGCGGAACTGGCCCTGGTGGCGGCTGGCCGCCGGGGTGCTGCTCGGCTGCGCGTGCGCGGTGAAGTGGAGCGCGTTGTACTTCGTGCCGGCCTTCGCGCTGCTGGTGCTGCTGTGGGAGGTCGGCGTCCGGCGCTCGGCCGGGGTACGCCGGCCGTGGCGGGACGCCCTGCTCGACGAGCTGCCGTGGCTGGCCCTGGCCGGGGTGCTGATGGTCGTCACGTACGTCGCCACCTGGTCGGGCTGGCTGCTGACCGACGACGGCTACTACCGCCTGGCCGCCAACTACCCCAACGTGCCGGCGCTCAGCGACACCCCCGTCGTCGGGGCGCTGAACAACCTGTGGGAGTACCACAAGGCGGCGTACGGCTTCCACAAGCAGCTCGACGACCCGCACAAGTACCAGTCCTGGCCGTGGCAGTGGCTGCTGCTCGGCCGCCCGGTCGCCTTCTACTGGTCCGGCGAGGGCGCCTGCGGGGCGCCGAGCTGCGCCTCGGAGATCCTGCTGCTCGGCACGCCGCTGCTCTGGTGGTCGTTCCTGCCCGCGCTGGTCGGGGCGGCCTGGCTGGGCGCCGCCCGGCGGGACTGGCGGGCCGGCGCGATCCTGCTGTCGGCGGCCGCCGGCCTGCTGCCCTGGTTCTGGTTCGCCCTCGACGGCCGGACGATGTTCTCCTTCTACGTCGCGCCGGTGCTGCCGTTCCTGGTGCTCGCGGTGGTCTACGTGCTGGGCGCGATCGTCTCGCCGGCCACCGCCGGGGCGGCCGCGGAGGGCGGGCGCGCCCGGTCGGACGAGGACGCCGCCGAGCGGCGGCTGATCGGCGGTGTCGTGGCGGGCGCGTACGTGCTGCTGGTCGCCCTGTGCTTCGCGTACTTCTATCCGATCTTCGTCGGCCGGCTGCTGCCGTACGCGGACTGGTCGGCCCGGATGTGGCTGGACGGCCGCTGGATCTGATCCCGGCGCGGGCGCGGCCGGCACACGGCCCGGCCGCGCGGGCCTTCGCGATGGCCCGGCCGCGCGGGCCTTCGCGATGGCCCGGCCGCGCGGGCCTTGGCGGCGGCGCGGGCGGGGAGTCCATTCGACGGGACTTTCGCGAGCATAGGCGCGCGCCCCGATCGCCTGCCACGGGGGAAGCGGGCGATTGGGGCGCGCAAGAAAAGCTTAGCCACCTTGCATCACCGGCACAACGGGTGGGCTCGCGGCAATTTTCGACCCGCATCGCGCCGGCTCCCGGTCCACCCGGGGACCCGACCGCCGACACCGGCGAGGAGAGCCTCGCGGAGCCCCGACCAGGAAGAACCGCCCGGGAACGGCCGACCCGGCGAGGAGCGGGCACGGCCGGGCCGTCGAAACGGCGGGACAGCGCCGCCGGACCCGGGCGAGCCTCCAAAGTGGATCTCACTACACTTCGCCCGGTGATCAACAAGAGACGATCGACAACGGTCCTCCGTGGACTGCTGGCGGCGACCGTCCTGCTCGGCCCGGCGGTGCTGTTGGGCGGACCCGCGCCGGCACGGGCGGAGAACGAGCCTCCCGCCGAGCCGCCCCGGGTCGAGCTGGTGCTCGACGTCAGCGGCTCGATGCGGGCCCGGGACATCGACGGGCGCAGCCGGATCTCCGTTGCCCAGCAGGCGTTCAACGAGGTGGTGGACGCGCTGCCCGAGGAGACGCAGCTCGGCATCCGGGTGCTCGGCGCCACCTACCGGGGCAAGGACAAGACGGTCGGCTGCCAGGACACCCAGCAGATCGTGCCGGTCGGCCAGGTCGACCGCACCCAGGCCAAGGCGGCGGTGGCCACCCTCCGGCCCACCGGCTTCACACCCGTCGGGCTGGCGCTCCGCTCGGCCGCCCGGGACCTCGGCACCGGCGCCACCGCCCGCCGGATCGTGCTGATCACCGACGGCGAGGACACCTGCGCCCCACCGGACCCGTGCGAGGTGGCCCGGGAACTGGCCGCGCAGGGCACCAAGCTGGTGGTGGACACCCTCGGCCTCGCGCCGGACGAGAAGGTGCGCCGGCAGCTGGTCTGCATCGCCAACGCCACCGGCGGGACGTACACGTCCGCGCAGAGCGCGGACGAGCTGACCGACCGGATCAAGCAGCTGGTGGACCGGGCGCGGGACACCTACACGGCCGCCCCGACCGTGGTGGGCGGCACCGCCCGCTGCCCCGACGCGCCGCTGCTCGCCCCCGGCGTCTACACCGACCGGGAGCAGTTCTCCGAGCACCGCTGGTACCGGGTCCCGGTACGCCCCGGACAGGAGCTGCGCGCCTCGGTGAGCATCGCGCTGGACCGCCCGGTCAACCCCGACCACGGCGTGCTGCTGCGGGCCACCGCGCCCGACGGGCGGGAACTGGTCCGGGGCGTGGACGCCGGCAGCGGCCGGACCGACGTCGTCTCGGCGGGCCTGCGCTGGTCCGCCGCCGCCGACCGGGACGACGAGGACGACGACAGCGGGGACGACGACCGCGAGACCCCGAGCCCGGCGGCCGGCGCCGCCGACGCCGCGCCGACCATCGTCTGCCTGGTGGTCAGCAACGCGTTCGCACCGCGCCCCGGCACCCAGGTCACGCCGGGCATGCCGATCGAGCTGACCGTCGACGTGGTCGCCTCGTCGCCGGCCCCCGCCGGCCCGGACCTCGGCCGGGGCTGGGTCCTGCTGCTCCTGCTGGTCCTGGCCGGCCTGGTCACCGGCCTCGTCGCCGGGCTGCTCACCCGCTGGTGGGTCGCCACCTGGAGGGAGAACTGAGGATGCGTACCCGCATGATCCGGGCCGGGGTGGCCCTCGCCGCCGCCCTGGCGCAGCCGGCGGCCCCCGCGCTCGCCGCGACCGCCGCGCCCACCCCCTCCCCCGGTGCCGCCACGGTCACCAAGGCCGGCACCTCGTTCCTGACCGCCACCCCGATCACCGCCGGCCAGCCGGTCCACGTCGGCGCCTCGACGGGCGACTACCTCTACTGGTCGTTCCCGGCGACCGCCGGGCAGATCCACGAGATCACCGCCACGGTCGCCTTCCCCAAGGGTCGTACCGGCGCCTCCACCTGGACCGTCGACGTCTTCGACGGCCTGCGCCGGCGGCAGGCCTGCACGGCGGGGGCGCAGACCCCGACGGCGGCGGCGTCGGCGACCAGCGTCCCGCTCGGCTGCACCCTGCGCCAGGTACGTTCGTGGGCGGAGCCGTGGTCGGGCGATCCGCTGCCCGGCACGTACTATCTCCGGCTCTCCGTGGTCGACCTGCCGGAACCCGACCTCGGCCTGCCGATCGACGTGGACCTGCTGGTCTCCGACGTCGGCGACGGCCAGGCCCCCGGCGACGACGGCGAACTGAAGGCGCCGCTGGTGCCGAACACGAAGGCCGGCACGGTGCTGACCGGGGAACCGGCGGCGGCGCCGGCCGACGAGGAGCAGGACGGCGCCGGCCTCGACGGCTGGCTGCCCGAGCTGTCCTCGCGGTGGATCTGGACCACCGTCGGCGGGGTGCTCGCCGCCGTGGCCGGTGTGGTGGGCTTCGCCCTGACCCGCCGCCCGCGCCGCCGCTGAGCGGCGCGGGACCGGGCCGGGCACCGCCCCGCACCGGTGGCCGCCCCCATGGCTTCGGGGGCGGCCACCGGGCCGGAGGCGGTCGGCCGCCAAGATGCGGGCCGGGATTCAGTGTGCGCGCCGGCCCCGGGGCAGCCAGCCGACGAACCGGTCCCGCAGCGCCGTCCCGGGCACGTCGGGCAGGTCCTCGCTCGCCGCGGCCAGGCACGCGCCCAGGTAGACGCTGAGCCCGCTCCGGTCGGGCCCGTACTCGGCGATCAGGAGGTCGCGGCGGGGCGCGCACGGCCATTCCGCGCCGCAGGTCGCGCAGAGCCAGGCGGGCGACGCCGGGCGGTGGTCGCCCGGTGGCGGGTCGTGCGGCGTCGGCTGAGCGATCATCGAGTACGTCCTCTCGCGTCGACAGGTCCCGGGCGGCCCGCCCGTCGCCCCTGGACGGGTGACCCGCCAGGTACACCAGGTACGGCGTCCGGCAGCCCTCCGGCGTCACCCCGTGCGGTACGTTCGCACGGATGGGCATCCGGGAGTTCACGATCGCGCAGGTGCTGACCGGGGGCGGCGATGCGTGACCTGCTGCCGCCCGAGGTCGAGGTGGCCGTGGCCGACGGCGACGACTGGGCGGGCGAGCTGCTGCCCGCCGAGCGGGCCTGCCTCGGCGAGCGGGCCGTGGAGAGCCGCCGCCGGGACTTCACCGCCGGGCGGGTCTGCGCCCGCCGGGCGCTCGCCCGGCTCGGCGTGCCGGAGGTGGCCGTGCCCTCCGCGCCGGACCGCGCGCCCGTCTGGCCGGCCGGGCTGGTCGGCACCATCACCCACACCCGCGGCTACTGCGCCGCGGCGGTCGCCCGCGCCGACGAGGTCCGCTCCGTCGGCATGGACGCCGAGCGGCACCGGGAGCTCAACGCCGGGGTACGCCGGCTGATCGGCCTGCCCGACGAGTGGGACGACGTCGCGCGGCTGCCGGACGCCGTCCCCTGGCCGGTGGTGCTGTTCAGCGCGAAGGAGACCATCTACAAGGTCTGGCACCCGGTCGTCGGCACCTGGCTCGACTTCCACGACGCCCGGGTCACGCTCGACCCCGACTCCGGCCTGTTCACCGCGCGGATCGCCCCCGCCCGGCTGGCCGCCGCCCCGGTGCAAAACCCGCCCGCGACGGTCACCGGCCGCTTCGCGGTGGACGCCGACCTGGTCCGCACCGCCGCCGTCCTGTTACCCCGCTGAGACGGTGCGGTGCCGCGCGACTTGCCGCAGGCGGCTAACGTCAGTGCGTTCGAGATCGCCATGAGCAGCGCGTTTCAGATCGCCATGAGGTGCCGAGGAGTACGGTGAGCCACCCCCAGCCCCCTTACGGGCCGCAGGACCCCTACCAGCCGAACCATGAGCCGCCCACGGCACCGATGCCGCAGTACCCGGCCGAGCAGGGCGGCTACCCGCCGCCTCCGCCGACCGTGCCGCAGCCGCCGGTCTCCGGATCGCCGTACCCGCCGCAGCCGCCGGTCTCCGGGTCGCCGTATCCGCCGCAGCAGGGGGGCGGCTTCCCGCCGCCGGCGCCGGAGTCCGCGTACCCGCCGCCCGCCCCGGACCCGTCGTACCCGCCGGTGTCGGGTACGCCGTACCCGCCCACCTCGGGCGCGCCGTACCCGCCGGGCGCCGCCCCCGCGGGCCCGGGCTTCCCGCCGGGCCCGGCGCAGCCGCCGAAGAGCAACAAGAAGCCGATCATCATCATCGCCGTCGTCGCGGCCGTGCTCGCACTGCTCTGCTGCATCGGCGGCGTCGTGGCGCTGGTCAAGGGGGCCAGCGACGCGGCGGAGGAGGCCAAGCGGGACATCACCCTGCCCAGCGTGACCACCGCGCCCAGCGGCCGGCCCACCCCGAAGTCCTCGTCGTCCTCCCCGGCCACCGGTGAGACGTTCAACATGGACGCGGGCGACACGCTCGTCATCACCGACGACGACGGCACCCTGGAGATCACGGTGACGCGGTTCCGCACCACGACCAAGGGCTGCAAGTCGTACTCGCCCGAGCCGGACAAGGGGCTCTACCTCACCGCCGAGGTCACCGCCACGGTGACGAAGGGCAACATGTCGATCAACCCGTTCTACTTCCAGTGGGTGGCCGCGGACGGCACCACCGCGAACGGGATCGCGGGCGCCCTCGCCGGCTGCGGCGACCTGCTCGACTCCGGGGTCAACCTGCGGGAGGGCAGCAAGCGCACGGGCGTGGTGACGTTCGACGTGGCCGACAAGGACGGCGTGCTGGAGTACCGGCACAAGCTGGAGACCGCCGGCTCCTGGAAGCCGTAGGGGCAAGAAGCGGGTACGCGGGGCCGACCGGGCACGCCGGCCGGCCCCGCGGCGTCCTACCGGCCCGTCAGTGCACCGCCACGGCCACCGGGTCCGCGTCGAGGTCGGCGAGCCGGGCCGGTCGCACGACGACGAGCAGGACCACGGTCGAGGCCACCATCCCGCCGGCGACCACCAGGGACATGGCCACCGCGCCGGTGCCCAGCACGCCCACCAGCGGCGCGGCGAGCGCGCCGACGCCGAACTGCACCGCGCCGAGCAGGGCGGAGGCCGTACCAGCCGCCTCGCCGTGCCGGGACAGCGCCAGGGCCGGCGCGTTCGGCAGCGCTAGGCCCGCCGCCGCGAGCACCACCCACAGCGCCACCAGCAGGCCCGGCAGCCCGCCGAACCCGGTCGCGGCGAAGGCGAGCAGCGCCAACCCGGCCGCGGTCCCCACGGCGAGGGCGGCCACGAGGATGCGCTGCGGCGAGTGCCGGCGCAGCAGCCGTACGTTGAACTGCGTCGCGGTGATCAGCCCGACCGCGCCCGCGCCGAACGCCAGCCCGAACTCCTGTTCGTCCAGCCCGTACTGCTCCTGCAGGACGAACGACGACCCCGCCACGTACGCGAACAGCGCCGCCATCGCCAGCCCGGCCACCAGGACCAGGCCCACGAACGTCCGGTCGCGCAGCAGCGAGCCGTACACCGTCGCGGTGGCGACCACGCCGCCGCGCCGGCGGCGGTCCGGCGGCAGCGTCTCGGGAAGGCCGAACGCGGCGACCACGACGAGCAGCATGCCGAACGCGGCCAGGGCGACGAACACCCCCCGCCAGTCCGTCCAGCGCAGCAGCCCGCCGCCGAGGGTGGGGGCGAGGATCGGCGCCGCGCCCATGACGAGCAGCAGCCGGGAGAGCAGCTTGGCGAAGGCCGCGCCGTCGAACAGGTCGCGGACGACGGCCATCGCGACGACCGAGGCGGCCGCCACGCCGAGCCCCTGCACCACCCGCAGCCCACCGAGGACGGCGACGTTCGGCGCGAGGATGCAGAGCACCGACGCCACGACGTGCAGCGCGATGCCGGCGATCAGCGGCACCCGCCGCCCGACGGCGTCGGACAGCGGGCCGATCAGCAGCTGGCCGACGGCGAGTCCCGCCAGCGTGCCGGTGAGGGTCAACTGGACCGCAGCCGACGTGGTCCGGAAGTCGGTGACGATCGTGGGAAGCGCGGGCAGGTACATGTCGATGGTCAGCGGACCCACCGCGATCAGCGAGCCGAGCACGAGGACGAGCCGTAGGCGCTGCCGGCGGCTCATCAGGTCACCCGGCGTCGACGGGGCCGGGGGCGTTTCGAGATCCTGGGTGACGGTCATCGGGACGTCTCCGTCCGGTCGTGGGGTAGCCGGGCGCGGAGGTGTTCAGCAGTCACACCTGGCTCCAACCCCGATCAGGCCCGCTGATTCCCCACCGGCGAAGAGGTGCCGCAGCTCACAGCGCTGTCCGACACGTGTGTCCGCGTCGCTCCCGGGCCGGCGGGGGACGGCCGTGGCGGCGCCGATCGGCCGCGTGGTGGCCCCTCGCGCGCGGCTGTCACACTTCGTGCCATGCTGGGCACCGAACGCCTGCGACCGTGGCCTCTGGTCGGGCTCGTCCTCTTCGTTCTGGCGCTGGCCGGGGCGGCGACGCTCGCCCTGGTGCTCAGCGGCGGCAACCAGCAGACCGTCGGCGTCGTCGTCTCGGTCGCCTCGGCGATCCTCACCCCGCTGATCAGCGCGATCGCGGTGGCGCTGTGGCGGCGTCGACGCTGGGAGGGGCTGGACCCGGCGGCGACGCTGACGTCGGCCGCGGACGACCTGGCGCTGGCGGTACGGCGGGAGTGGGAGCAGGCGGTGGTCGATCGCCGGTTGCGCCGTCCGATCCCCGTCCGCTGGGCCTGGTCCGACCGGCCGGTGAGCGGCCGGGTGGAGGACACGGTCGGCGGCGCGGACGGCCTGACGCACGGTCGCTTCGAGCCGTTGCCGGGTGCCGCGTCGGCGTCCGCCGCCACCGTTTCGGCCGGCGGGCTGGCGGAACTCTTCGCCGTCTACGCCGGCCTGGGTTCCGGTCGGACGGTTGTCCTCGGCGCCCCCGGAGCCGGCAAGTCGGCGGCGGCCATCCTGACCGTGCTCGAAGCCCTCGCCCACCGCGAGGCACTCGACGACGAGGTACGCCCCGCGGTGCCGGTCCCGGTGCTGCTCAACGCGAAGAGCTGGGAGCCGGGCCGACAGTCGCTGCACAGCTGGATCGCCGAGCGGCTCGCGGCCGACTACCGGTTCCTGCGGGCCCCGAAGTACGGGCCGGACGTCGCCGCCCGGCTGGTCCGGGACCGCCGCATCGCGCTGTTCCTCGACGGATTCGACGAGCTTGCCGCCGAGTCACAGGCGCTCGCGCTGGAAGCCCTCGACGACCAGGCCGACTGCCGGCTGATGCTGTTCACCAGGAGCGAGGAGTACGCGCAGGCGGTGCGTGGGGCGCGTCTGCACGGCGCCGCCGCCCTCGAACTACGCCCGGTTCCGGCCGTGGTCGCCGCCGACTACCTCGCCCGATGGCAGGTCGCCGAACTGCCGGCGCCGTGGCGACGGTTCGTCCAGCTGCTCCGGAGTGCGCCGGACAGCCCGTTGGCGCGGGCACTGAACTCGCCGCTGACGGTGACCCTGGTCCGGGACACCTTTCCGGACCCGGCCGACCTGGAGGAGTTGCTCGCGCCGGACCGGTTCGCCACGCCGACCGAGGTCGAGGACCATCTCCTGGACATGGTTCTGCCCGTCGCCTACCGCCGCCGCCCGGGACAGCCCTCCGGCCCCTACGACCTGCCGCACGCCAGTCGCTGGCTCACCGCCCTCGCCACCGCGATGAGCCGGCACGACGGAGAATTCGCCTGGTGGCGCGTGCACCATCGGGTGCCGGCACGCGTACGCGTGATCAGCACCATGCTTCTCGGTGGGCTCGTCGCCGGCGCGACCGCGGCCGTCATCGCCGCGCTCACCGAGGAGTTCGGGGAACGCGACACCGTGGACGTCGGGCCGGCCGCCGTGGTGGGGCTCCTGCTCGGCCTGGCGATCGGGCTGGCGTCGGAGCGCCGGGTATCGCCGGCGGGTGGGTTCGCCGGCGGCACCCGGTTCCGCTCCAACCCGGGGCTGGGCCTGGTCTCCGGGCTCTCCGTCGGCAACGCCACCGCGTTGACCGTCGGGCCCGCCCTGGGCGCCGCCGGGCTCGGGGTCGCCCTGGCCGCCGCCTTCGCCGCCGGGACCGCCACGAGCCTCGCGTCGCATGCTGCGCTCCAGCGCACCGACTCGGCCCTGCCACCGCAGTCCGGCCCCGCCGGCATCCTCCGGGCCGGGCTCACCCAGGGTCTGCCCGCGGGCCTCGCCACCGGAGTGCCGGTCGGGCTCGCCACCGGGGTCTCGGCCGGGCTCGCGTACGGGATGCGGGGTGGACTCGTCACCGGTCTGGTCATCGGCGTGACGTTCGTCCTCGCCTTCGGGCTCATCGACGGCATCTCGGCCGCCTCGCAGCACGTCGCCGCCCCGCTACAGCCGATCAGCGCCTGGCGGCAGGACCGGCGGCGGAGTCTCGTCGTCGGCGCCGTCTTCGGGGTCTCGGTGGGCGTCGCCGCCGGCATCACCGATGCCATGGCCATGGCCCGGCACGACCCGCTCCCGGTCGCTGCCGTGGTCGGGCTGGTCACCGGCGTGGCCGTCGGGGTGGCTACGACCATCGCCGCCGCCCTGACCGTCTCCTGCACCTGGCGTACGACCCTGGCTTTCCTGCAACTGTCGATCCGGGGAGAGGGGCCGATCCGGGGGATGCGGTTCCTGGAGGACGCCCACCAGCGTGGCGTGCTGCGCGTCGTGGGATCGGTCTACCAGTTCCGGCACGCCCGGCTCCAGGACCGCCTCGCCAGGCCTCCGCTGCCCTGACGAAACGCCGAAGCTCGGCCTTGCTGTCGATCCGGCAGAATGGCGGCGTGCTGAGCCCTGTCACTCTTCGGTCGATCCTGCCCGATGACCTGCCCCTCGTCGAGCGGCTGTGGCAGCTGTACCGGCACGACCTGTCGGAATTTCGCGGCATGCTGCCGAACGACATGGGCCTTTTCACCGCGGGCCCCCTGCCGGCGTACCTCGACGACCCCGACACCTGCGGCTACATCTTCTGCCAGGGCGCAAGCCCGGTGGGCTTCGCATTCGTGTCCGGCTTGCGGGCCGGGCCGCTGCACATCTCCGAATTCTTCGTCGTACGGGCCGCGCGCCGCTCGGGCGTCGGAAGTCATGCCGCCCGGCAACTCTTCGCCAGACACACTGGGCAGTGGGAGGTGGCCTTCCAGGAGGAAAATCCTGGTGCCGCCCGCTTCTGGCGTCGGCTCGCCGCCGAGGTCTGCCCGACAGGCCACCGGGAGGAACGGCGTGCCGTACCCGGCAAGCCCGAGATTCCTCCGGATACGTGGCTACTGCTGACGACCTGACGCCGTCAGCGCGCCAGATCGGATCCACCGGTGCGAGCCGTCGCTGTAGTGGAACTTCTCGTCGCCGCGCCGCAGGATGCTCACCGCAGCCAGCCCAGGAAGCGTCGGTGCAGGGTGCCGGCGGGCGCCCAGGTCAGGTCCTCGGCGGCCCGGGCGAACTGCGCCCCCATGTAGAGCGCCAGCGACATCGGCGCGTCCGCGAACTCCGCCCGCAACTCCTGCCGTCGGGTGCGACAGGGCCAGGGAGCGCCGCAGCCGCCGCAGCTCCAGATCGGCAGGACCGGCCCGTGGACGGTCACGCCCGGACCCCCAGGTAGCGCGCCATGATCGTCCGGGCCTGCCGGCTGGTCGCCCACTCCACCTGCCAACACGGGTACGGGTTGAGACGTCCCCACCACGCCCGGCAGCCCGTACACATCCCGTCGAGCCCGCGCAGGTGTACGGCGAGGATCGCCTGCTCCTGGTCGTCGTTCACTTCGCCTCCCCGTCCGGCCAGTGGCCACGGTTGATCGGGATCCGGTGCCGGGCACGGCAGGGCAGGTCGGCGCCGCAGCGGCAGATACGCCGCCACTTCCGCCAGCACCACACCGGGCGGTGTCGTCGGGCAAGGGTGAGGGCGGCTGCCAGGACGTACTCGTCGTACGAGACGCGCTGTCTGCCCGGGTTCGACGTGCCATGACGGACGTCCTCGACTCGGCTCACCGCTCGGGTCTCGTCCCGTAGCAGGTGAGCTGGCCCAGGGTCATCCGAACGGTCGGCACGATCTGCGTCGGCTCGCAGTGCCAGTGGCTGTCCCGCAGCCGTTGGGCCTGGTCGAGTAGGCGGCGCTGGGCGGCTGCCTGCTCGGCGGCCTGGTGACGCTGGCCGGTACCGGGCGGGACCGGGTCGGGCCGGCCGATCAGTCTCCGGACGAGTGCTCGGATGGACAGCATCACGGTTGCCTCCCTGCAAGGTGTCCAGCAGCAGACGTCCCATGACTGACTTCTTCATCTCGTGAGCTGAGCCCGTATCGGTGGGCCAAGTGCGTCATTTGGACGGCGGCTCTTGCGCAATCAGGGTGCGCCCATCGGTGGTGACGAGTTCACCGCCAGTTATGGACGGCTAGGGACGTCCTTGGTAGGGTTAGTCGTCCCCGCAAGTCGTCCCCCGACCGCCCCAGCGAGCAGGAGTCGCGATGCCGAACGACCGCCTACGCAACGGGATGCTCAAGAAGGGCCTGACGCCGGCCGCTCTCGCGGACAAGCTCGGTGTCGATCCCAAGACCGTCGAGCGGTGGGTCACCCAGAGTCGGAACCCGTACCCGCGTTACCGCCACTCCATTGCCGAGCTGCTGGACGAGAGCGAGTCGTACCTCTGGCCGGACGCTCTGCCGACGCAGCGGGCCGTGCAGGTCAGCCAGTCCGAGGTCGTCCACATCTACCCGCGCCGCGGGGCCGTCCCGACCGACCTCTGGCAGCAGTTGCTGGAGAAGGCCACCCGACAGGTCGGCGTCCTGGTCTACGGCGGGTTGTTCCTGCCCGAGTTCAACCACCGATGGGTCCCGACGCTGCGCGAGAAGGCACTGGCCGGGGCTCAGGTGGAGTTGCTATTCGGTGACCCGGAGGGCGAGCACATCGCCCAGCGCGGAGACGCCGAGGGCATCGGCCCGGCCATGTCGAGCAAGATCCTGAACGCGCTGGCCTTCTACAAGGACCTGCGGGGCCTGGAGAACGTCGGGATCTACTACCACGACACGATCCTCTACAACTCCATCTACCGCTTCGATGACGAGATGCTGATCAACACCCACCTCTATGGCACGCCGGCCGCCTACGCTCCGGTGATGCACCTACGCCGGCTGGGCGGTGGAGAGCTGTTTGACAGCTACGTTGCCAGCTTCAACCGGGTGCTCGGTGTGAAGCGGGCCGTCTGGCCGGAGCACTGAGCCGCCGGCACTGAGAGGGTAGGAACATGGCCCGGATCGAGCACTTCAACAACCCGAACGCGCCGAAGCCGAACAGCATCGTCGTAGCAGTGACTGTCTTCGTCCAGGACGAGCAGGGACGGGTGCTCCTCATCCAGCGCACCGACAACGGACTGTGGGCGCTGCCTGGCGGCGCCCAGGACTTCGGCGAGTACATCGCCGAAACGGCCGTGCGGGAGACGCGTGAAGAGACCGGCGTCGAGATCGAGGTGACCGGCGTCGTCGGGATCTACACCAACCCGAACCATGTCGTGGAGTACAGCGACGGCGAGGTGCGACAGCAGTTCTCGATATGCTTCCGAGGCCGATACATCGGCGGCAAGCCTACGACCAGCGACGAGTCGTCGGCTGTGCGTTGGGTACCGCAGGACGAGCTGAACCACCTCACCGTCCACCCTTCGACGCGACTCCGGATCGACCACGGCTTCGAAGGGCTGACGGATCCCTACATCGGGTGACCTGCGAGCCGGGACCGCGTGCGCAGTACGGCTTGCATCAGCGCTGGCTCGGCTTTGCGCCAAAACCGGGTGACCAAATCATCAGGCCCGTACCGTTCCCGGACCTCGGCCAGCCTTTCCTCCGGGGTGAGGTCCTGCCCGTCCGGGCCCGTCGTCATATCGGCGAACCATAGAGCGTCCGAGGTTATCGACTCCTCGCGTGGGAACTCTGCCGCCAAGGCATCGCCCAAACCGCGTTCGTCCGCCTCGTAGGAAGCGCAGGAGTGATGGGCGACGAGGCTTGCGAGGCGACTGCTAAAGCCCATCCGCAGAAGCCATCGAGCCCCATCCAGCGAGTGGAAACCGGTATCAACGATGGCCGGCGAGTAACCGATGTCATGAAGCCATGCGGCGGCAGTCAACAGATCTAGTTCGTGAGGAGCCACAACGCGGCCCACTCGCTCGGCTTTGTTCGCGACCGATTGCACATGCCGCCATCTTCTAGGCAGAGGTGCCGATAGGCAGCGATCAGCCAGGCGACGCGCTTGCGCGACAGTTCCATCCACATGTCGAGGATAACTGGAGGTGGTCATTAAGTCGAGCTATCCGTTTGCTGCGTCCGGGCAACAAGGCGATCAGTTAACTCGATCGTCGCGAGATACCACCAGAAAATCCAGTCAAGAAAGGCTGCGTCATAATCGCCCTTTTGACGCTCACTTTCGTGGCGAATTGCGAATTCGTTTGCTATTTGAAATAGCGCTCCCTCGTCTCGACTAAGTAGCTCTTTCTTGAGTAGTTTTCGGCGGTCCTCAAGCACATGAGCTAATGTTATGACCG
Source organism: Micromonospora sp. B11E3 (assembly GCF_039871625.1). Lineage (NCBI taxonomy): Bacteria > Bacillati > Actinomycetota > Actinomycetes > Micromonosporales > Micromonosporaceae > Micromonospora > Micromonospora sp. B11E3. The sequence goes on from NZ_JBDPMC010000001.1 coordinate 246,731, forward strand.
CAGACCTCTTGTCTTGAGCCGTCGCAGTGCGGCGACGGAAAAGGGCGGTAGCATGTTCGATATGATCTCGCGATCTCTGGTTCGGTGAACCTAGGGCGCGAGCAAGAAGAACTCGCCGGTCGTCCTCAATCAGATGCACAAGCCGACCCGCGTTCTCTCCACTGGTGGCCAGTCTGAGCGGAATGTTCGCGCTTTCCAAAACCCGATTGACTTTTGTGGTGTAGAGGGCTCGTGCCGGCTTCACCGAAAAAGCGCTGTAGTGCCACCCGCACTGATTCCAGTTATGCCATGAACGGTCACGAGGTCGGGCCACTAAATCATGGAAGACCTCAATCACAGTAAAGAACGTGTCATCATCCCACGCTGTTGGCTTCATTGGCCAAAGCTCAGGTATTCCCGTAAACTCTTCGAGCTTAGCTGATCGGTCCACTTCTTCGCCGTACGGATCATCAACGCAAATCCTCGGAAAGGCCCGTTCGAGATATCCGGCGTTTTCAAGTTCGCCCAGCAGGCTGACAACCCTGCGCCTTGCGGCTTCGGCGTTAACTGCACTAGGGGCGGGTGAGGAACTACCCTTGCGCTCATTCCAGTACGGTTGTGGGCTCGTGGCTTCTTTAAGTCCATGAGCATTTTCGATCAGACGGTCAAGGTAAGTCGACTGATCGAGTTGCGGAACGTGCGGCGTCTCCGGTTTGGTCGCTGCTGTGGGCGAGGATGCCCACGGATCATCAAAGGAAGCCCTTGATGCGTGTTTCGGAAGGGCCAGGTATTCCTCCTTTGGGACTGAGCTAACGAAGGCTTCCTCAAGAAGAAGTTCTACCCGGCTTACAGTTGATTCGTGGCCGATCAGGATTAGGCTCTGCGCCTCGTCGACAAAGAGCTCTTTGGGCCACGCAAGTTCATAGTCAGGACCGTCGAACATGGACGCCAACTCTACGGCAGCCTGCGGCCGGTGAGCAAAGGTCTCCGGCTGATGTTCGCCTAGCTATGGTCCACTAGGGTGCCCTCGGGTACCTGTGGCTGGGGTTGAGGAGCGTTCAATTGGCCATCCGGACATGGTTAGCGCGCATTCACTGGCTATTGGGATGGGGTCTCGCTGTTGGCGGCGCGGCGCCTTGGGCTCTCCTGGTTGCTGCGGCACGACGCTTGGTGGTCGGGAGTGCTCGTCAACGCTGGCACCGCCTTGGTGCTCTTTGCCTCATTGCTCCTCATTGGTAGGGATATCGAGCGGCGCTTGAACGATGTCCAAGCGGAGCAGCGCAATATCAGCGACCGCCAAGACGAGACAAAATCCAGAATTGACAACCTTGCAGAGGAAGTTCCCAAGCGCAGAAAGCGCTTCGACTGGTGAGAGAAGAGTTGTCAAATCAGGTGACCGGGAGATTTTCCAAGATTCGCGCGTCCGGGATCAAGGCGGCCCGCTTCGCAGGCCGCTCGCGCCGCCGAACCTGGGCCGGGTCGATGGCCCGCCGCCGCGCCTCTGGCCTTCGGCCAGCGCGTCGGTGTTAGCCCGCCGGCGGCGCGACATACGACGAAGCCCCGGGCCGCCATGGGTAGTGGCAGATCCGGGGCTTCGGTGTTGTCTGGACAAGGGCAGTGCCTCCGGCGGGTCCTCGGGCACTCCGGGATGGTGGCGCCATCCGACAACCTCCGTCCGGGCAAAGCCGAGTGGGTGGGGACGAAGGCCGACGGGATGGCGGTAGCGCGAGACGAGGCGAATCGTCTTGTCTAGAAGGGCGGTTCGGAAATGATCGCTTCCTGGAGTTGGGGATAAGAGTAGTACCCTCCCGCCTTATCGAATTACTGCACCGCCTCGCGAAGCCCCCACCATTCGGTCGAGCATTCGGTAAAGCGCCCTAGCGTTAGGTTGAAAAACTTCAACATCAGGTCAGGCATCCCTGAGGCAAAGTGAATCTGATTGTTGGAGATGAATGATGCTATGACCGACTTGACGTCCGCAACGCTCATCTCTCGCGCAATCGGCAGGATCAGGCGATCCATATTATCCTCGGCGATCCTGAAATTCTTCGATTCCGAAAATACCTTGATGGCTGCTTGGGTAAAGCTTAGCCCGGGATTGAGTGACGCTACGTCTAGGAGGTTGCCGACGTTTAGCCTCTCGCGTCGCTCGTTAACAATGTTTGCAATGTCTGCCGGTAAGCGCCGAGTAAAGAGTCCATGATCCAAAAGAGATCTTAGTTCCGCGCCTTCGACGGCTGCCTTAACTCGGGATGCGAGGACTGCAGCAATGCTCGCCAAGCCAACTCCAAATCACCTAGAGCGCCTGCAAATCGGATGAGCTCAATGGGCGTAAGCCCGAGACCTTCCTCCTTGATCTTGACCACTCTGTCGAGCGCGTGGGTTAGCAGATCAGGTTCAATGCGCTCCAAAGCGTGCGCTGCGAGTGCGCACCGATCGCCGCGCTTCAAGTTCCCATCAGGCGGGCTAATTGCTGCTTTGACGATTAGTTCAGCGAGGCCCCTGCGGAGGCCACCCTTGCCTCGTTCAAAATATCGCTCACGCAGGTAATCGCATAGATCGTCAAGGTTGTTCGGGAATGCCGTGCTATCGACTTCCTGACGGAACCTCTCGATGGCCTTCTTGCCGGGAGTCGGACCTTTCGATAAAACTGCGTCTACGCGGCGGTGCCGAGGTGGACCCGGACGAGCTCTGGGGTTGGCTCGAAGACCTCATCCGGCCTAACGAAGGCGGGATGAGCGCATACGTGCCGGTCCTTGCGAAGTCGCTCTAGCTCATCGACCTCACGGTCACTGAGAAGCTCGAACTTGTCGCGACACAGGTGTAGAAGGTCACGTTCCACCTTTGCGACGTGCTCAACATTACCGCTGGTAATCGCCCGGTCTAGTCCTTCGACGAAGTCGCGCGCCTCGCCTTCGCCAGTTCCTGCAATCTCGCGGATCTTGTTTACGAGGTCGAGTGCAACGGCTACCCAGGTCGCGACGATTGCGGGACGAAATGCTCCCGCTTGATATGCGCGCACGGCTTCGGTTAGGTATCGCTTGGACCCAGCATCCCGGACTGCCGCCTGCAAGTCCTCCAGTGCTCGCATATGCCCTCTCTGGCCGGACGGCAACTCAACTGAGCGATGCTACGGCTGCAGCCGGTCACGCGCAACGTCCGCCGCCTGCCGTGCCCGACTGGAGACCAGGACTGAGGCGAGCGGCGAGCCTCCAAGATCCTTTGGTACAGATCCACGACAACTGAGAGCAACTAGCAGCGGCAGACGTTGGCAAGTGTCGGCAGGTGCGCCCCTGGTCGGAGCGCCGATCGGCCCGATTGATGACATTCGCTCGCTGCGGTGGGTTAAGGGGTTCAAATCCCCTCAGCTCCACCAGTAACACCGTTGAGCAGCGGCAACGCTGCTCACAAGATCAGCGGGTACACATCCGGTACAACTCACCGCGGATCTTGGTTCTTCGGGGAGCGCTGCGCTTGGCGCTCGCGTCGCGGAGTGCGCTGCTGACGATGTTGCGGCGGCGGTCTTTCTTGGGCCACCAATGGACATAGGTCTCGAGGGTGATCCGCAGGCTGGAGTGCCGTAGCGCGTTCTGCACGTCGGTCGGATCAGCACCCGAGGTGATGAGTACTACTGATGCTCGGCTCGGTTCGGCTGGCGCGGTTGCTGTACTTCGCTGCTGTACTGCTGGCGTCAGAACCTCAGCGCAGCCAACCCAGGAAGCGGCGGTGCAGGCTGCCGGCGGGTGCCCGGGCTAGGTCCTCGGCGGCGCGGGCGAATTGCGCTCCCATGTAGTGCGCCAGGGACATCCGCGCGTCGGCGAACTCCGCTTGCAACTCCTGGCGGCGGGTTCGGCAGGGCCAGGGCGCGCCGCAGCCGCCGCAGCTCCAGACCGGCAGGACCGGGCCGTGGGTGGTCACGCCTCAACCCCCAGGTAGCGCGCCATGATCGCCTGGGCCTGCCGGCTGGTCGCCCAGTCCACCTGCCAGCACGGGTACGGCACCAGTCGTCCCCACCACGCCCGGCAGCCGACGCACATGCCGTCGAGCCCACGCAGGTGTACGGCGAGGATCGCCCGCTCCTGGTCGTCGTTCACCTGGTCTCCCCGTCCGGCCAGTGGCCACGGTTGACCGGTATCCGGTGCCGGACACGGCAGGGCAGGTCGGCACCGCACCGGCAGATCCGCCTCCACTTCCGCCAGCACCACACCGGCCGGTGCCGCCCGGCGAGGGTCAGGGCGACCGTAAGCAGGTACTCGTCGTACGAGACGCGCTGTCTGCCTGGGTTAGACGTGCCATAAGAGCCGGCCACGACTCCGCTCACCGCACGACCATCGTGCCGTAGCAGGTGAGCTGGCCCAGAGTCATCGGCACGTCCGGGATCACCTGCGTCGGCTCGGAGTACCAGCGGGTGTCCCGTAGCCGCTGGGCCTGGTCGAGGAGGCGGCGCTGCGCGGCTGCCTGCTCGGCGGCCTGGTGACGCTGGCCGGTGCCGGGCGGGACCGGGTCGGGTCGGCCGGTCAGTCGCCGGATGAGTGCTCGGATGGACAGCATCAGGGTTGCCTCCCTCTGGACCGACGGAGACCGCGTCCCGTCGTCGCACCTGCCCACCCACCATGACGCCGACATGTCGCCGGCCGCGACGACGTAGCACGCGGCAAACCGGCCACATATGGGGCGACATTTAGGCGACACATGACTAACGTGAGGGGCATGAACGCCCCCAACGTCGCCCTCCGGGCCGTCCGCACCGGGATGCGTATGAGCCAGGACGACTTCGCCCGCGCCCTCCAAGCCGCAGGCCACCGTGTCGGAGAGCCCAACGACGCCAACAAGCGGCTCGTCCAGCGGTGGGAGTCGGGGGCGATCGCCGCCCCCCGGCCCGTCTACGTCCGCGCCCTGGAGGTCGTCACCGGCCTGCCCATCGACCTGCTCGGGTTCGCGTCCGTGCCCGGCGGTCACGTCGCCGACGACCACCAGGGCGGCCACGACCTGACGTCGCCGATGTCAAGCCTGGCCACACCCACGCCCGCGCACCGCCCGGCGGCGCTTCACGGGTCCTACGCCGGTGTATGGCTCAGCCGATACCAGTACTACTCCAGCGGCCGGGGCGAGTCGTTCGCCGGGCAGCACTTCGTGGTCGTACTCCAGCACGGCGACCGCCTGACCGCGCGCAGCCTGCCCGGTTCGGCCGCGTCGTCGCTGTCGCTGGACCTCACGGTTGACGGCAGTGTCGTCACCGGCACCTGGGTGGAGCAGACCGACCCGGGCGGCTACTACCGGGGCGCCCGGTACCATGGCGCGATCCAACTGCTGGCGGAGCCGACGGGCCGGCGGATGGCGGGCAAGTGGGTGGGGTTCGGTAAGGACATGGACGTCAACACCGGCCCGTGGGAGCTGATCTTCCAGGACGCCTCGACATCCAAGGCGACGCTCGACCGGTACAACATCCCGCCTGATCGGGTGGATCCGCCCCAGACGCAGAGTCACCCCTGAGACGGCTGACGACTGTTGCCAGACTTCCGAAACGTGATCAACTCGATGGCTGCCAGCTCGGAGGTGGCCGAGCAGCGGCACCAGGCGGAGCTGGGGTGGGTGCGACTGGCGCACAGGGCGGATGCCTCGTCGAACGCAAGGCGAAGATCGAGCAGGCGGAGAAGAGTTCACGCAGGGGAAGGAACGCAGGAAGTCCAGCCTGGGCGATTCATGGTGACCGGCGGATGTGCTGCTCGTCGGCGTGCAGAAGAGCGGGAGTGCCAGCCTCACCAGTCAGGTCAGGCCGCACCTGGAGCCGCAGTACGGGCAGTACGCGCGTTTCGCGTTCGAAACCACCCCGGTATCGCACTCCGTGCAGTGGCCCTGTTCCCACAAGCCCTGGTCAATTCCAAGCCCGCCGTCGTAGTAGTCGCGGTCAGGCCAGGCGACCAGCTCCACCTCAAGACCTGGCTCGTCCTCGAAGCGCGTCGCTTCAGCCAGGACCAACGTCGTCCGAATGCCGTCGTGGTCCTCGGTGTAGTGCGGCAGGACACGGCGCATGACATCGACGAGTTCACGCACCGGTAGGTAACACCACGAGCTGCTCTGCGAGGCTGTCTCGCTCTTCATCCGTGCTCACGCGACCGACCCTACGGGCGCCCGTCGATGCTTACACTCCGCCGTTTCCTTGCTGCTGCGCCAGCGCGAGTCATCGCCGGAAACTGACCGGGTCGGCGAGGTACCGATCGAGGTCCGGATCCTCCTGCATCTCTTCGAAGTCGTCCGCGATCACCCACCCGTGACCGAGTTCGGTGCGAAGCTGGGCCAGCGTTCGCCGGACGGCCGCATTGAAGGCCCGGCATTCCGGCTCGCGCCAAGGTCCAGGGTCAGGTGGATAGTCCCAGTTCAGTGATGCGTCGTACCGCTCGACCAACTGGGTCAGCTCATCCCGAAGAGCCGCGCTGATCGGCAGCGCCTCCAGGCGCACCGGATACCCCCAGGCATCCTGGTCCTCTGGCCTGGCCGGCCACAGGACACCCCCAGACCCCGCATCGAAGAAGAACCGGGCGTGCGGCATGGGAGAAGCCTGGCACAAGTTCCAGGCGCAACAGCAACCATCACGGCCACTTGACGTCCTGGTCTCATCCGGCGGTGAGATGGAGGGGCAAAAATGGCTGACGACATCGGCACCAGATTTACCTGTGCCCCATCTGCGCCCCGCCTTCACCGGTCGGCTCCGGGCGCGCCTCGTCGTGGCGGGGAGGCTTTGCCAGGGTGGCGGCGAGGTAGGCATTGCGGCGTGCGATGAGTCGTTGCAGGTACGGCCGCAGGATGAGACTGGCCACGAGCCCGCCGACCGGCCCCATGGGGGCCGTGAAGTCGATTACGTCACGCATGACCGTGGTCGACGGATCCGCGGGGTCGGGCATGAAGCTGTGCTCGTGGTGCCATCGACCGAACGGGCCGCGGATCTGCTCGTCCGTGAAGGCGTGCGGCCGCCGGTAGTCCGTGATGCGAACGGTCATCGCCCAGGAGAGGCCGAAGTGCCGTGCCTCCCACGTCACGGTGTCTCCGGCCTTCAACCGGCCGGTCGTCACGCCGCCGACCGCCCGCTCGGCGCTCGTACCCATGGACTCGGTGTGCATACCGACGTCGAGGCAGGCATCGAAGACGGCTTCCAGGGCCGCCTGCACTTCCGTCGTCAGCTCGATGCGCGGCACCCAGCCACAGTAGTTGAGTCGGGTCACCTGGAGCCGCTTCGTCCCCTGTTGCTGCGCAGGTCGGGAAGCAAGTGAATCAGGTTCTTGCGGGCGTGGCGGGCTCAGCCGGGGATCCTCCCGCCCGGTCCTGAACGTAACCCTTTCCGTCAGGGGGGACGCCTAACATATCGACCGGACCAAGATTCCGGTCCGGCCCGGCGACCGCCTCCAGCGCGTGTCCCGGCCCTCGTCCCGTTCCCGACCAGACAAGGAATCCATGATCAACCACGTGTTCCGCCCGAAGATCCGCCGCGCGCTGCGGGCCGGGTCAGTCGCGACTGCCGTCGTCGCGTCGATGCTCACCGCCCTCCCGGGCGCGGCGGTCGCCGCGTCCAGCCCCGCCGACGTCGTCCTGGGCCTGCTCACCGATCCCGGCGAGGTCGGGCCGGACGGGGGCCGCGTCCGCCTCAACGTCTCGGTACGCAACGCGGGGGGCGCCGAGGCCAACGACGTCACCGTGAAACTGCAGTTGCCGGCCGGCGCCACCCTCGGCTGGGGCGGTGAAGGACCCAACGGCTGGACCTGCGACGCCGCTGCCACCAAGTGCAAGTGGGGCGACCTCGCCGCGGGCGACGGCACCGAGCTCGACGTCTGGGCGACTCTGCCCTCCGGCACGGACGGCCAGCAGGTCACGGCCTCCGCCACCGCCGCCACCCAGAGCCACGAGTCGTCCACCACCAACAACACCGGCACAGCCACGATCGAGTACGTGGTGAAGCCTGACCTCGCCTTCTCTTTCGTCGATTCGAACGGCGAGATCTCCACCCTGGGCGGCAACGGCTCGCGGGGTGCCGTGCAGGCCCGGGCGGTCAACGAGGGCACCGCCACCGCCCCCGGTGCCCGCTTCACCTTCCAGATGCCGCCGGACGCCTTCGCCGGCTCCTGGACCCAGAGCGATCCGTCGTGGGAGTGCGACTTCTCCACCTCCACCTGGATCTGCGAGAACGACCAGGAGATCCGGCCGGGCGAAATGGCTTACTTCAACCTCTACCCGTACTTTCCGGCGGGCACGGCGGGCGACACCCGGACGGTGACCGGCTTGGTGTCGACCCCGGCGACCGAGCGGTCGCTGGCCAACAACAGCGACACGACCACGTTCACGTACGCCGTGCCACCTCCGGGCGACCTGTACGTCTCCGGGCTCGACGTGGTCGCCACCGACGAGTTGCGGGCGAACCAGGAGTTCGAGGTGTCGGCGTACGTGGGGACCGCGGGCGGCAGCCCGTCGGAGGACGTCGTGGTCCGGCTCCCGCTCCCGCCGACCGTCGACTTCCTCTCCGTCGACGCTGGCGACCCCGCCTGGGCCTGCCGGCTGGAGGAGACGACCGACCGGTTCGTCGAGTGCACCCGTGACCACTGGGACATCGGCACCCCGGGGCTCAACGTGCGGGCGCGACTGCGGGCGCAGCCCGGCACCCCGGCCGGCCCGCTGACCTTCACCGCGACCGCGTCCGCCGGCACGCCGGAGTCGTCGACGGAGAACAACACCGCCTCGGACACCGTCACCTACATTCCCGAGGGCGCTGTAACCGGCCACGTCTGGCTCGACCTCGACCGGGACGGCCAGCGCGACGCCGGAGAGCCGATGGCCTTCGACAAGATCGTCGGCCTGACCGTCGTACCGGAGACGGGCTCGCTGCCGTGGGACTGGACGGGCATCTACACCAATACGGTCACCGGGACCTACTGGGGCGGACGGCTGAAGCCGGGCCGGTACACCGTCAAGGTCCTCCTGCGGGACGGCAGCACCACCCAGTTCACCACGCCTGACCTGGGCGACGACGCCACCGACTCGGACATCGTCAGCTACGTCGGCGGCTACTACCCGTACGGGCTCAGCGCCCTGGTCGAGGTGCGCGACGGCGCCGAGACCCAGGTGGACGTCGGCATCCTGCCGCAGTCCTGACGCTGTGCCGGGGGAAGGCCCGGGTCCGTTCGGGCCCGGGCCTTCCCCGTACGTGACCTGAGCAGTCCGGCAGAAGTCCGACGATCGAAAAGCCCGTCTCCCACCACGCGAGGACGTCCGGGCCTCCGTACCAGTGCACCTTTGGCTGCCGGCTCGTCGACATCCACCGGTACCGGCGGTAGATCCAACGGGGCGTACTGCTCGATGAGCCCATCCCACCTGTCCGACCGCAGCATCACAGGCGGATCGTCCAGGTGCAGATCCTCCGTACGAATGCCCCAGTGCGCGCAGCCCTGCTGCTCCACCCGGAAGACGAGCATGTGCGGGTCGTGGGGATCCCAGAAGCTCAGCTCGTCCAGCCGACGCATCCGATCTTCGTTCCGGGTCAGGTCGTCCCGCCGGCGAACAGCGCGTAGGCCTCATGCACCGCAGCCGGCAGCGGGACGACCAACCGTTGTTCGGCAGTGGCGATGGTAGCGGGGCTCTCCCCGTCGTCCGGCGCCAGAGGCTCACGCCAGGCTAGCGGCGAACCTTCGAATGAACGTCCAGCACCCGTCACGGTCGCGCAGCGCCGCAGACTCGGCTACCGGATCGAAGATCCCCACCATACGCAGCCTAGGTCAACAATCCTCCCCGATTGAGGCGGGAACCGAGAGTGCCTACCGGACCGCACGCGCGACTGGAGCACACCTGAGAACAGCCTGTATGCCGATTCGGCCGCCGCCAGTCTGACCGCCTGCCAAGCTGTATCGGGTGGCGGGTGGGGACGGAGTACCTGATCGCAGTTCGGCGCGGCCACCGCTCGGTACGCGCTGGCTACGCGAGGGCACCGGCGTGTCCACCGTGGAAGTCTTCTTCGACCTGGCGTTCGTCTTCGCGTTCATCCAGGTCACCGCCTTGATGAGCGACGACTTCACCGGCCACGGCATGCTGAACGCGATGCTTGTGCTGACCCTGCTGTGGTGGACATGGTCCGTCTACACCTGGTTGGGAAACAACCTCCAGGCCCGGGCCGGGCTGGTCCGGATCGCGATGCTGGTCGCGGCGATGATCACCTTCGTGATGGCGGTGGTCGCTCGGCAGGCGTTCACCGATCTCCCGGGTGCGGCCATCTCGGGGCCGCTGGTGTTCGTCGCGTGCTTCGTGGCCATCCGGCTGGTGCATCTGGCGCTGCGCTGGCACGCCGTTCCCGGCACTCGGCCACGCATCGCCCTGCTGATCGCCGTACCAGTGTTCATCGCCTCGATCCTTTTGTTCGCCGCCGCCGTCGTGCCGCAGCGACTGTTTCACGACGCGGGGATGGTCAAGGGCAGCCAAACCGGTCTCTGGACGCTCGCCATCGCCATCGACTATGGCAGCAGCCTGCTGATGCAGTCGTGGGGGTGGCACGTCGTCTCGGTCCGGCACTGGGCGGAGCGGCATGGCCTCATCGTGCTCGTCGCCTTCGGCGAGTCGCTCATAGCGGTTGGCCTTACCAGCAGCCGCGTGCCGATGAGTGGGCCGCTCGTCGCGGCCACCGCCTTCGCCGTCGTCATCGCAGCCGCACTGGGCTGGACATACTTCGACGTCGTAGCCATCGCTGCCGAACGCACGCTGATCCTCAAACCTGTCCAGCGCCGGCTTGCCGCTGCCCGTGACGCCTACACCTATCTACATCTGCCGATGGTCGCCGGCATCATGCTGCTCGCCTTTGGCCTGGGGAAGGTGGCAGCGATCATCCAACACAACGAACTGCATCATGCGTCCGTGCCGCTGGTAGGTCTCGGCCTCTACGCCCTCTACGGTGGGGTGTCGCTGTTCCTGCTCTCCCACGTCGGCTTCCAACTGCGGATCACGCGCTTGGTCAGAAGGACCATCTGGCCACGACTGATCGCCGCAGCGCTGCTGGCGGGGATCATCCCGATCGCCAACCAACTCCCGGCGGTGGCAGCGCTCGGCCTGCTGGCGGCCATCTGCATCGGCCTGGTCATCACGGAGGTCATCCTCGCCGGCGGACAGCGTAAGGAACTGCGCGAGGCCGCTCTGACCGGAAGCCTCTGGCCCGAGCGGCCAACACCGCCCTGACCGCGATGGCTGCGGGCCTTCCTTCTGCCTGGCCGGACCTTCGATCTCGACCTGGCGTCAAACGTCCCGCGACGCCGTTTCGTCAACCTTCATGCGAGACCAGGAATGATCCTGCGCCAAGCTTCGCCGGCTGTCCCTGCATCACGGGGCCCTGGCCGTGCCTGAGGTCGGGCTCGGCTTTCGTGTTACGGCCCGGCACCCGGCGGACACCGCCACCGTGGCCGCTCTTGACCTGACCCGGACCGGCTACGGAGTCGGCTCCTGGGTGAGCGGCTCGACCACAGCGGCCCTCACCCCCCTCCCCCGTGCTGATCTTGATCTGACCAGGAGTGCGGGAGCAGTTGGCGCAGGGCGTCGCCTGCCCGGCCTCGACGGACACCGCACCCATGCTTGGGGCTTGCCGGCCCTCCCTCATGCGGCATTCTCGGCGCTAAGAGCCTGGTAAATAAGGGTTTCAGGGCATCGCTGGGCGCGCGGCAAAGGTCGACTGCGGTGATCGCGCCGGCGTGGCGGCGTGACATGAGGAAGGGCCTCCGGTACGAGCAAAGGCGACTAAACCAGCACGACCGAAGGCCCAACCCTGTCTGTACACCTTGTCGCCGGTGTCGCCGCATCCACCACCCCGGCCACCCTTGATGCTCACCTGCCCACCGCCCGGCCACGGCACTACCCGTCCGACACCAGCGACGCCGAGTGGGCTGTCCTGGCCCCACACGTCCCGGCCGGGACCGGACGTGGCCGGCCGATCATCTACCCCCGCCGCGACATCGTGGACGCGATCCGCTACCTCGACCGCACCGGCTGCCAGTGGGACGCGCTACCGGCCGACTTCCCCCACCACAAGCTGGTCTACCACTACTTCAAGACCTGGACCGCCGACGGAACGCTGCACCGCATGCACAACAGCCTGCGGGAACAGGTCCGCGCCCAGGTCGAGGACCGCGACCGGCAGCCGACGGCCGCGCTGGTCGACTCCCAGTCGGTACGCGGCGCGGAGACCGTCGGGCGGGCCAGCCGCGGCTACGACGCGGGGAAGAAAGTCAACGGCCGTAAACGGCACATCGCCGTGGACACCTGCGGCCTGCTCCTCGCGATCCTGATCACCGGCGGCAACGTCCAAGACCGTGACGGCGCCCGCCCCCTCCTTCAGGCGTTGCACGCCTGCTTCCCCGGCATCCGCCTCGTCTGGGCCGACAGCGGCTACGCCGGCAAGCTCGTCGACTGGGCCACCACCCACCTCGCGCTGACCGTACGGATCGTCGCCAAACTCGCCGGACAGACCACCTTCGTCGTCCTACACCGCCGCTGGTGCGTCGAGCGCACCTTCTCGTGGATCAACCGGTGCCGACGTACCGTCCGTGACTACGAACGGCTACCCAAGCACCACGCCGCGATGGTCCAGTGGGCCATGGTCATCGTCATGGCTCGCCGCCTCGCCCGTCACCAACACACCTGAAACCCTTATTTACCAGGCTCTAAGTCAAGACGCAACCAGGTCCAGCACAGCGCCCATGAGGAACACACCCAAAGCCACCATCTTCACCGCGAGGAATGGCGGGGACTTCTTCGCTTGCCTGATAAAGAAATCAGCCAGACCCTTGTTAAGCCGATACCACTTGAGCTGCCCTCTCAAGCTAAGACTGGCGGCAAAAATCCATAACGGCAGACCAATTCCCAGAAGAACCATGACAAGGCCTAGCCAACTCCGCTCCACCCACTCCGACGGCAAAATTGAAAGAATGCCCCCACAGGACGCCATCGCGATAAGCGTGGCGAAATAACCGATGATAAATCTACGGCCACCACCGATGGATTTATAATCGGCAACAACGGCACGCTCACCTGAGGAGAGGTGTTTCATTGCCAGCTTCTCTACACGATGAGTGACGTATGCGTATTGACAATCACACATCCTTGTGTCCGGCAGCCGCTCTTTACATGCATTCTCGCATTTGGCCTGCTCGATGACATTCTGGTGGAAGTTCCTGTAGGCAGTTAGGGTAAGCCGAAGATTCGATGGCACCCAATTTGGTGGCGAATGGATCAGAAAATGGATAGCGCTAGCAGATCTACCCGGCGGTATCACCACACGCATAAGACCCTGGCGGATCACTTTAATACGGGCTTGGTGGAGAATAAGAATACCGCGCTGCTCTGCACGGACGGAGGCGCGGTTCGCCCAATCCGTCAACCACCCTGCTGTAAGCAGGTCGAACACCACGACCAAGCCGGCAAAAATCTGAAGCACCTTGCCTGCGCGCGCCACCCAGAACATCGGGAAGCCCCACAGGGCATGATCATCGGGCAGCTTTCCGCCCCACCACGTGCGGAAGAAGTCGAGGATCGCGCTCACGGTGGCCCCTGATCGTCACGACGAAGGACCACATCGTGACATCCGGCCGCCAGCACTCCAAGGGCGTACTGCGTGCCAGGTTCGGGCTGACCGCAGCCGGACGCCTACGGAAGGAGGGGCGGCGGGAGCTCAGCAGGCCACCGACGTCCAGGCCCGGACAGCGAAGCGCCCCCGGCAGCCGGCCTTTCTCCGGCCGTCCGTTCTAGCCCCGGAGTACACGAGCCTTCATCCGCTCGGCGTTGGGAAGCTGCGCCGGCTGCCATTGTCCATAGCTTGTTCTGGTACGCCGTACGCCGGGGCGTGACCGGCCGGAGGCCGCACGCGCGGCCCGGCGCGACACGGCGGCGGGCCGCAGGCCAGCCCTTGACCAAGTAAAGAAAGTCTGAACACGCTACGCTTCAGCCATAGCGGCGTCAGCTCAGCCGAGGTTGCGGCTGATCCGGCATACGTTGGGCAATCATCTCCGCCGCTTCCTGCGCCGACACCGCCCCCGTGCCGATCCTGATGTCTGCATCGGGTGGGTGGGGCGTCTGTTCGATGGCCGCAAAACGCTGGTCATCGTCTCCAGTGGCCCGAGACCGGATGCGATCATGGAGAATCGCGGGGTGGCAGTACAGCTCGACTACCGTCCAGCGCGCCCCGGTCTCCGCGCCGGTTATCGCTTCGACCGCTTCGATCTGGCCAACATGCACGACAGGTATCTGACCTGAGGCCCATAGCTGCTCAAGCCCAACCGGTCGACGAAGTACGTTGCGCCGTACCGGCTGTTCTCCCACAGAATCGCGCCCGGTCTCTGGCGTAGATCGTGGCTCTTCGAACTTAAGCGGGGTTGAGGTGTCCGCGGTGGCGTCGCGTGGTGGTGGTGCGGGTGCGTAGGCGTTGGTTTTCGGGGTTTCGGAAGCCGTAGGCGTCGCGGGCGATGGTTTTGATAACC